>JBGTCS010000038.1:0-28904 GCA_041748715.1 Pyrinomonadaceae bacterium
TCGGCACCATCGAAATGCCATCGATCATAAATGCCCGGCGACGCCCCAGGTAATAGGCTATCCGGTCCTTTAATTTGGCTTTGGGGAGCTGTGTCTTCATTAGCGTCACTTCTCACCTATTTCGAAGCGATCGATATCGCTTCCGTTTCCTAACGAAAAAAACGGTGGAGGCCAAGCGACCTGCCACCGTATTTTCCACTTAGAAAACCACTATTAACCTGCGGTGTACCATGCGACATCGCGGTCTTTCGTCGCCCAAAAGATGCCGTGGATCTCTTTAATAGCTTCCATTAATTCGTTTGCATGTTCGAGGCTGACCTCGACCTTGACGGCCGAGCAAAGTTTCGCGGCCTTCCAAAAGGTGTCATGCAGATTTGGATATTTTTCGAGGTGAACAGGTTTGAAATAGTCGGTCCACAGGATCAAAAGTTCCTCTTTTGCTACATGTGCCTGTTCTTCTTTTACAACGATGTAGCGGGTCAGGGTGTTTTGATAAGCCGCAGATGCCTTTGCGTCGCCTCCGTCCGGAGCTTTTAGATCAAGTATTTTTTTGGTCATCGAAAGCGCGGCTTCGGCAGCGACCCGGGCCGATGACGGGTCGTAAATACCGCACGGAGCGTCGCAATGAGCCTCAGCAAGTTCAAATTTATTCGCAAATTTTTCTTTATTTAATCTATCAAACATTCTTTTTCTCCTTGTAAAAACAATAGCCGGATCATCAGACAGCCGGGCCCTATTTAATCTTCGGGACGGGTTCCGGGATCGATACCGGCTACGCTCGCCTGATTAATTACCTTAATATGCAGGTCATCGGAAATATGTATTTGGCACGACAAACGCGTGCGTTCGCCGAGATCGGTCTTTGTAGCCAGAATGCCGGCTTCGGCTTCGCCGATCTCACCCGGGTCGCCGCTGAGCACCTCGACACGGCATGTTGTACAGCGGGCGTTACCGCCGCAGCGGTGCAGTATGTCAACTCCGTTGTCCTCAAGTGCGAGGACGAGTTTTTTTCCTTCTTCGGCCTTAAAAGCAACTATTCCATTTGCTGTTTCGGCTTTAATATGTGGCATCAAAAAGTCTCCTATATAGCTAAAATAGATTGCTAATATTTATTCTGAATTTGGCACAACATAAGCGGTAAAGCAAGTGAAGAAGAAGAAAACGGCATCAGAAAATATCTCTTTTCGCCAGACTGCTTCATCGAATATCGCCTTGTTCAGCGGTATGCAATTTGTTAAGTTTGAGGCTTGCGAATTGTTAACAGGACCACATCGATAAATGCCCGTAATTCGACTTTAAGATGATCTTCACTAAATGACATCAAGTATCAGGTAAATGGCCAAGAATCCTTCCGGCTGGAAGATAAAACTACTCTTATCCGCAGTCTCGACCGGTATGGTTATTGCCTCGCTTGGCTTGGGCGAATTGTATTGCCGTATTTTTACGAGGATAAATTTTCTCGACAACAGCCGCGGAATGTTTGTTTATAAGAAATTTGGAAATTCATACGGATTAAAGCCAAAATTTGTCGGTATTTCATTTGGCGAAACATTTGTGACCGACGACGAAGGGTTTCGCATCGATCCGGTTTTCAAATCGAGCGCTTCGAGCGATACAGATGCTCTTTTGTTAATGGGCGATTCCGTTGCGTTTGGCCCGGCACTAACGGATGACGTTACGATCGCAGGAAATCTACGAATGGCGATGCCGACGGTAAAGATATACAACGGCTCGGCGATCGGCTACGATTCGTTTGATTATAAAACCGTCACGCTTGCACGTCTTGAGCAGCATCCGGAGATCAAAACCGTCGTGCTGTTTATTTGCTTAAATGACATAAGTGACGCCAGTTCGCAGTTGATCAGAAGCCAGACCGGTCAGTCGTCCGAAGACGAAAATGCGATTCCATCGCCGTCTATACCGCGTCGCGTAAATGACTATCTGCGGTCGCGATCCAAGCTCTTTCTCTGGCTCAAGAATGCGCTCATCGATACACAGTTAAATTATTTCAAATTTGATCTTGCGGGTTATCAAAAAGGTGAACAAAACGTCGCGGATGCTCTAAAACCGGTCGTGGAACTTGATAAAGAGCTAAAGGAACGAGGAATATCGCTGAAGATTTTTGTATCGCCCTACGAAGCACAATTGCGGCAACATCCGCCGGAAGGAGCTGATCTGCCGCAGCGTCTGATCGCGGCATACCTGACGCAGAACGGCGTCGAAAAGTACGATTTGGTTTCGGTTCTGAAACAGGCGTCTGCCGATCCAAAGGAGCTTTTCCTCTACGGCGATCCGATGCATCTGAGCGCGGAAGGCTCAAAAATTGCGGCATCTGCGGTTTGCGCGAAACTGGAAAACTGCCAACTACAATAGTGAGATCAATACTCGGAATATCAGCTTTTTATCACGATAGCGCCGCTGCTATTGTCGTGGACGGCAAGATAATCGCCGCCGCCCAGGAAGAGCGTTTTACACGCATCAAACACGACTTTAATTTTCCGGCAAATGCCATCAAATACTGTCTCAAAGAAGCCGGTTTAACAGCCGACAAACTCGACGCAGTCGTCTTTTACGACAAACCATTTCTCAAATTTGAGCGGCTGATGGAGACGTACATTGCGTATGCTCCTTTCGGGTTGCGGTCGTTTATGATGGCGTTGCCGCTATGGCTAAATCAGAAACTTTTCCTGCCGCGCGAGATCGACAAAGGCCTCGACGATCTTTACGAGGGCCCGATCTATTTCACTACGCATCATGCATCACACGCCGCAAGCGCGTTTTTTCCGTCGCCGTTTAAGGAAGCCGCGATCATCACTTTTGACGGCGTCGGCGAATGGAGTACATCGACTTGGGGCGTCGGCCGCGATAACAAGATCGACCTGATGAAAGAGATCCGTTTCCCGAATTCGCTCGGTCTTTTATACAGTGCGTTTACTTATTACACGGGCTTTAAGGTCAATTCCGGCGAATATAAATTGATGGGCCTCGCACCGTATGGCGAGCCGAAATATGCGCAAAACATATACGATCATCTGATCGATGTAAAAGAGGACGGATCGTTCTGGCTCGATCAGAGTTACTTCAATTATTCGGCCGGTCTGACTATGACCGGGCCAAAATTTGCACAGCTTTTTGGCGAGCCGCCACGTGATGCCGAGGCAAAGCTAACACAGTTTCACATGGATATCGCGGCGAGCATTCAGGTCGTTACCGAAGACGTGATGATGCGGATCGTCCGTCATGTTCATAAAGAAACCGGAATGGAAAACCTCTGCATGGCCGGTGGAGTCGCCCTAAACTGCGTGGCAAACGGCATTATCGAACGCGAAGGCCCGTTCAAAAATCTCTGGCTCCAGCCTGCCGCAGGCGATGCCGGCGGCAGTCTCGGTGGAGCCTTGTTTGCGTGGCATCAGCTTTGGGATAATCCGCGCGAGCCCGAATCGCCCGACAGCCAAACCGGCTCATATCTCGGGCCGCAGTTTTCCAACAACGAGATCAAAGCCTATCTCGAATCGGCAAATGCCGACGCGACATACTACGAAAACGATTCGGAATTGTGCGAAGAGATCGCAAAACTGCTCGATGCCGGCAAGGTCGTGGGGCTCTTTCAGGGCAGGATGGAATTTGGACCGCGGGCACTAGGCGGCCGGTCTATCATCGGCGACCCGCGAAATGTCGAGATGCAGACCAAGATGAACGTCAAGATCAAATTCCGCGAATCTTTTCGTCCATTTGCTCCGAGTGTTCTGGCCGAGCGCGCTTCGGATTACTTCGATCTTGACGGAACCAGTCCATACATGCTGCTCGTCGCACCGGTCAAGGACGAGATCCGCAAGCCGTTAACCGACGAGCAGCAAGCGCTTTTCGGCATCGAAAAGCTCAAGGCGATCCGCTCGGATCTGCCCGCGATCACGCATGTCGATTATTCGGCCCGCGTTCAAACCGTTGACCCAACGCGAAGCCCGCAATACTATAATATTATTAAGGCTTTCGAAAAGCTGACCGGTTGCGGCGTTGTCATAAACACGTCATTTAACATACGCAGCGAACCGATCGTCTGCCTTCCCGAAGAGGCCTATCGCTGTTTTATGTTTACCGATATGGACGCGCTCGTGCTGGAAAATTTTATCTGCCTGAAGGATGATCAACCCGAAATGCCTGGCAGCGAGGAATATAAAAAAGAATTTAAGCTGGACTAAATATATGTCACGACGACCCGGAATTATCTCAGAAATGTTCACATTCATCCGTGAGCACAAAGCTTACTGGATGACGCCGATCATTATTGCCGTGCTTCTGCTCGCCGGCATCATCGTTCTGGGAGCTCTCGGCGGCGGTGCGGCAGCCCCTTTCATTTATACACTTTTCTAAAAAATGGCCTTTGTATCTCTAAATTGGAAACCAAACAAGAAAGAATTGCGCTCGTTCGGAGCGATCTTTATGGGCGGTTTTCTGCTTATCGGCCTGGTCAAGTATTTCTGGCCGTTTGAGCGAATCTTTACCCAAAATAAAACCGCCGGTCTCTGGATAATCGGTATCGGTGTCGTTGTCGGTGCCATCGGTTTGACCGGAACGAAACTCGCTCTTCCGTTCTACTGGATATGGCTCGGCATCGCTTATGTGATGGGAAATATAATGAGCCGCATAATCATCACGGCCATATATTTTCTGGTTTTTACCCCAATGCATTTCCTCAGCTCACTCGCCGGACGCGACAAACTCCAGCTCAAAAAGCCGCAGATGGATTCGTATTGGATGGATATTTCGCTTCCAAAAGAAATAGAAAAATATGAGCGGCAATTCTGAACAACTGCCATTCGCTCAGAAAAATGGTGAAAAAGAAACCCTAGACTCTAAAAGCTGCACCTTTATTTACGGCAGCCTGGTCTCCTCGATACAAAACCTTTTCCAAAAACAAACCCGACGGCGGAGCCGTAAATTTGGCGGCTACCGGCGACTCGAATTTCAACAGCCGAGCGAAAGCGTCGTAGCTCATATCGCTGCGGCCGACCTCGGCGACGAGGCCGACGATACGGCGGAGCATGGTCGGCAGGAAGTGGCTGGCGCCCATGCGGAAGCAGATCAGGTCACCGTCGGTGAAAACCTCTGCGTGATGGACTTCGACAACGGTCGGGATCTTTGAGTCGGCTTCGAGTTCGCTGAACGAGCGAAAATTATGCCGTCCGACAAGCATTTTTGAGGCCTCGTTCATCGCCTTTGGGTCGTGTTCGTCCTTGACCCACCAGATGTACGGTTTACCGAATGCCGTCCGTCGTCTTGATATCTGGTAGAGATAATAGCGAGCGACGGCATCTTTGCGGGCATGAAACGAGTCGGGCATATTTACGACCCGCAAGATGTTGATGTCTGGCGGGAGCAATTCATTAAATTCTTTGAGAAGCTGTGCGGGTTTCAGATCGACCTTTAATTCCGGAACTTTCAAGTGCACGGGCTGGCACAGAGCGTGCACACCCGCGACCGTCGGTTCGCCGCTGAATACCTCTGCTGGCGACGAAAAAAGCTCCCGAGTGACGGACATGAACTCGCCCTGGATGGTCTTTGTATTATGCTGTATCTGCCACCCGCGATAGCGCGTGCCGTCGTATTCGACTTCGAGTTTCCAGGTAGGCATTATTGGTTTCCAATCTTAACTTTCTCACGTTTTTCGTTTATCGCGACGAAGGTTACTTCGGCCTCGGTGACCCGAACTTTTTCGCCTTTATTTCCGAACCGCTCGGCATCGACATCGACATGGATCGTGATCGAGGAGTTTCCAACCCTCAGCGTCTTTGCGTAAAAGCTGACGAGATCGCCAATAAAGACCGGTTCGTGAAACAGGACCTCTTTCATCGCGACGGTTACAAATCGCTCGTGTTTTGTATGCCTGACAGCTTCGACGCCGCCGGCTACGTCAATATAGCTCAAAATAACACCGCCGAAAACAGTGCCGTGTGCATTAGTGTCGCGTGGCATCATCGTAAGGCGGATTGCGGCATCTCTTATCTCTTGATTTAATTCTGTCATCTCTATTTGTAAAACGGCTGGCAGCCATCGGCTGACAGTTGTTAGCTATTTTTATCTAAATGTTTACCGATCCAACGGCTCACGGCATCACGGAGTTCATTTAGATGTTTGTCAAAAAAATGCCCGCAGTTTGGGAATACCACGAGTTCAGCATCGGTACGGGCCGCCACTTTATCAACCAGTTTTTTGACATTCTCGAGCGATCCAAATTCGTCGCTGTCGCCGTGTACGAAAAGGATCGGCTTTTTTGTCTCGGTCAAAAATTCGTAATCGCCGTATTTATCCACCGGCGTTCCGATACTTATCAATCTGGCGATGCGATCGTCATCATATCCGACCTCAAGCGCGGTGCGCGAGCCGAATGAAAAGCCCGCCAGCGTAAGATCTTCGCCCTTGTAGGTCGAGGTCAGATAATCGAGAGCATCCCGGACGTCCTCTTTTCCGCCTTCGATCTCATTGTGAACACCGGTCGAGGACCCGACGCCTCGAAAATTAAACCTCAAGGTCGTCAGGCCGGCATCGACCAAGCCTGCCGCAGCCCGAAAAACCACTTTATTATGCATCGTCCCGCCGCCAAGCGGATGCGGATGACAGACGAGCCCGACGCCCCGACGTTCACTGGGCGGATCTTTTAAGATCGCCTCAAGCTGGCCGTGCGAAGCTGGAATAAATAAATTGCCCTTTGGATACATAATCGAATCATCGATTTTAGGATTTACAGGTTCGGTTAGCAACTTCGTCATTAACATGAGGGCTTTTTCCCCGTGGCCCAAGTGTCGCGGCGACATTCCGCACTGGTATTTCATCGCAAAAACGGTGGTGTGACAAAGACGAAATGGTCGGCGAGTTAGATTTCGGCCACGTTTTCGTGATACTTTTTCATTTAATCCCAAATTACGCATTAGGAATTTTGCCCGCGAATTACGCGAAAAGACGCGAAAAAGAAACCAGCTTTGCATAATTCACTTAGCAAAAATTCAGAAGAATTTCTTTTATTCGCGTTCATTCGCGTAATTGGCGGGCAAAAAGTTTCTATCGCCTAATCTGGGTTAATTTGTCTTTAATTAAATGGAAGAAATCATAAACGAAACGCCCGAAAACGCGGACGTAACACAGCAATCCGACAAAACAAACTGGCGCGAATTCCTCGAGACCGAAAAGGCCGTTCGGGTTATTTATCTAATCTTTGGGTTTCTGGCGATCCTGATGATCATGTCGTTTCTGCAGAGCAGGACCGATGCGATCTGCTGCGGTGATTGGGATGGCTATTACCACATTAAATGGAGCTCTCTGTTATGGGAAAATTTCAAACACGGCAAATGGTTACCGACATTTGAATGGCTGCCGCTGACCGTGCTGAATCCGGCCGACTACGCGGATCATCATTTTCTGTTTCATCTGCTTCAGATCCCGTTCCTTTGGTTTTTTGAGCCCGTTACGGCGGCCAAAGTAGCGGCGGTCGTTTTTTCGACGCTGGCGATTTTTTCGGTTTATTGGATGCTGTTCCGTTATAACGTCAAGCATCAGCTGATCTGGCTCGCGGCGATAATGGTTTGTTCAAACGCCTTTTTTTATCGGATGAATATGGGCAAGGCGCCTCCGCTTACGATCATCATAACCGTCCTCGGCATTCATCTGCTTTTTCAGCGAAAGTATGTGTGGCTCTTGCCGCTCATGTTCGCCTTTGTTTGGACGTACAGTTTATTTCCCTTGCTGCTTTTTGCTGCGGCGATATGGACGATAATTATCGCGTGGAACGAGCGCCGGTTCGAATGGCGGCCGTTGGCTTACACGACTGGCGGAATGATCCTCGGAAATGTGATCAATCCCTATTTTCCGAATAATCTAATTCTTTTCTATGAGCATTTCGCCACGAAATTTAAGGTCGGCAGCGATTTCGTCGTGGCAGTCGGCGGCGAATGGTATCCGTATAACGGCATGGAATTGTTGATGAATTTTCCGATTGCGCTGCTCGCGATGTTGATCGGATATATTCTATTTGTTCCCCGCGGCGGCAAGCTTCCGGAAAAAGCGGCTTTCTTTCTGGCATTTACGAGTATTCTGCTGGCGGCCCAGTTTCGTTCTAAACGGTTTGCCGAATACTTTCCGCCGTTTGCGATCCTTTTTGCTGCATTTGCTTGGCAGTCGTTTTTGGTGAAGGAGGCCGCTGTGCTGCCGGACGATTTTAAGCGCGAGATCGATCCGTATCTCGATGTCAACATACCGACCGAACGCCAGGCGTGGTGGAATGCCGCTCGCTCCGCATCTGTTTGGGTTATCGGCATCGGGCTTATTATTTTCTGGTTTTATAACCTTGTCGGTATTCACAAATGGGGGTTTGAAGAATCCGGAATGATCGACAACATAAAATCCAATGAACCCGGCGATAAATACCGGCGGGCGATGGAATGGGCGACCGGACTCGACGAGACGGGTGCAGAGAATATACCGAGAGGCGAGCGGATCTTTAATTGCACGTGGGACGATTTTCCAAAACTTTTCTTTTACAACACAAAGCATAACTATGTGTATGGATTGGATCCCAATTACTTGTATTCTGAAAATCCGGATCTGTACAAACTGTTAAAAGATCTGACCGAGGGCAAGATCGATGATCCGGCGCCCTTGATCCGCGACCGGTTTGGAGCAAATTATATTTTTGCCGATGCCAAAGAAAATACGGATATGATCGCTAAGGCACTCGACAGCGGATGGGTCGAGACGATCTATGAGGATGACGAGGCCCGTCTGTTAAAGATCCGGGACGTTAAGGGCAGTCCGCCGGACGACGCCGCAGATGACGACAATCCGACCGCTGAGGAAGAAAAGATCCTCGAGGAACAGGAAAAGAAGGCGGCCGCAAACTCGAACGGTAATCTCGATATCAACGATAACGATGAAGAAAATTAAAAACCAAAGATTGAAAAAAGTACTCCGGCCCCAGCTCGGATATTTTGTCATTTTTGCCAGTCTGTTGATTTCCCTCGGATGTGGCGGGAACGAAAGCATCTTGCGATCGGGAAAAGAAACTCCGGTGCCGGTAAATACAGCCAGTAAAACCGCGTATGAACAAGATCTGGAAGCGATGAAAACGGCCGGGTTTAAGTATCTGTTTGTTCTGCGCCGCCGCGACGGCGAAAAACTCGATACCGAGGACCGAGGCGTCATCAAACTACACACCTCGCAGGTTAACCGCCGCGTCGCCGCCGATGATGACCGCGCGTTCTTGGTGGGATCCAACTATGAACTGGCGGCAAAAAGTATCCTCGCGCTAAAAGACCGTTTTGCTTTCGAAGACCTTTCGCCGCCGCCGACCGCAGCAAATACGGATCTGGGCGGCTATGCAAATAAATAGCGTATAGTGATTAGCGTATGGCCGAACAAAAACCAATCGTTGACGCCGTCCGCCCCGCAGCGGACGAGCTTGTCGAGAATGCATCGCAGCCGGTGAAAGTCCGTCTCGATTCGTCATCGCCATCGGTCAGCTCGATTGTCAGGGTGGTTGTTATCACACTTCTGATCCTGTTCGTCGCCGGCTCGGTCGAGACGCTTATCAAATCGGTCGCGTCATTATTTTTTCTGATAATACTATCGGTATTTTTCGCATATCTGATTGATCCGCTGGTCAGGATCGTACGTCGACCGTTCAAGGAGCGAAATATTGAACGATTTATGCCGAGGTCGATAGCGATCATTATTTCTTACCTCTTTGTTTTCTCGATCTTGGGTATCGCGATTGCAAACATCGCTCCAAAGGTTGTGGACCAGGCCAAGGAATTTGGTGAGAATATTCCGGTGTATGCTACATCCCTGCGAACTCGAGCCATAGATATAAACCGGCGGTTTGAAAGGCTCCGTGTGCCGGACGAAATGCAGGCTGAGATCAACAAAAAGGTCTCGGACCTGGGCGGCGAGATCACTGCCTCAATTGGCAGTTTTCTCTTAGTTTCAGTCTCGTTTCTGCCATGGTTTTTGCTGATTCCAATCCTCGCATTCTTTTTTCTAAAGGACGCCAACCAGTTTCGGCTGGCCGTATTGAGGATGTTTCCTCCGGGCCGATGGCGTTACCGCGCCGAGGTTTTCCTGTGCGATGTTAATACCACATTGGCTGCATACACGCGTGCACAAATCATTTCGAGCCTAATAATCGGTTTGATCTGCACCCTGGGATTTACGCTAATAGGCGTAAAATACGCACTTTTGTGGGGAATACTGGCCGGAATCTTCGAATTTGTCCCATTGCTCGGGCCGATAACTATCGCCGTGATTGTAACGACGACGGCCGCTGCCTCGGACGACCCTTGGCGGGCTTTATATGTAGTGATATTTCTGTCTATTTTGAGGATCGTCCACGACTACGTCACATATCCGAGGATCGTCCGCGGCGGAATTCATCTGCATCCGCTGGCTATAATTCTATCTATTCTTGCCGGTGAACAGGTCGCGGGAATTCCGGGCGTTTTCCTCGCCATTCCGATCGTCGCCGTGGCTTCGGTTGTCTACCGGCATATTCTGGAACATCAGGGCCGAACCGGGCTCATCTCCGGGTGGATCCAAAAACCAACGATTAAAATGGAGGACACAGCCTAAAATGTCATCACTCGCCTGGCTAGTCGCCTTCTTTTTTATCCTGTTATTCTTAAGTATCCTGGTCTATGTGTTAGTTGTTCGCTCGTTTTATTGGGGCGATAAAAAAGAACCGCCAACAAAAAAGGGCTAATTCTATGCCAATTGATAATTTTCGGGTTAGAACCGGGAGCCATAGCGACTCGGTTCTTTCTTCGGCGACGCGGAACCCGGTCGCTATCGCTCGCGGTTTCTGACAATTTAGGGTAGTGGGTCAGTTTGAAATTTAGACCAAGAAGATGCTTGGAAATATTCCTCGTAAACATCGCCATCAAAGAAAAAGACAGAAGTTATCTGGTTGACAGGAATTACTACTTCAAAAAGGCCGATTTTATTCTCGATACGTTCCCATTGCTCATAGGAATCCCTCGGGTCGTGATTACATTCCGCCATTTGCTTGCCTCTGCATCTTTCTTCATGCTCATGTTCGATGGCGGCTATATCTTTAGCCAGCTGGTCAATACGATCCCTCATTTTTTGCACGATTACAGCGTAGTTAACCTTAAGGTAAAGCTGTTTGGTTACTGGGTCGCGATAGCCACTTTGTAACGGGAATATCGCAATGTTGTTCGTTGGTGTTGCGGGGTTGAATTGATGCGTAACAACGCCGACGTACACTTTTTCGTTAGACAAAGTGATAGCTAAAGGTAATTCCATATCAGCCGATTCCTTTAGCGTCTGCTCCAACGGATCGGCGTCTTCTTCTATTATTCGATCAATTTCACTTTCCCTTTGATGCCAAAAATTCAAAGGCCACCACAATGTCGCTCCCATCACAAAAGCAATCATTGATACGCCCATGTACTCGAATTTGACATGTTCTGCCCACCAAGAATAAAGGCAAAAGCCGGAGCCGGATCGGCATGGAAAATAGTAAGGAACTACGATTGAGAGAAAATACGCGGGTACCAAAAAGAAAAGACCGGCAATGGACGCCCGTATAAGCATCCGATCCTTGTCGGCCCTTAATATACTAATTCTACTGTGGTTCCAAAATCGGACGAATATATAACCGCCCAACAATGGGATTAAAAGCAGGTTGAATGGCATCTGCGAATACGGGAGTTACCGCCTATTACCCGACCTTTTCTGGTTTAATTTCTACCGCCTTCGCGACCTTCTGTTCTGTCCTGTTAGCCATATCTGCATGACGATCCACCAAGACTCGTCCGCGTTCGCTGCGCACCAAATCAAACGGTGTGATGTAATCCCCGCCGCGTGAAGTGGTGTGCCGTTTTGGCTTTTCTATGTGTGAATTGTATTTATCCTTTACCATGCTGTCTCCTTCATGTTGACAAGGTAGTTTGATGACGTCGGAATGGAACCAACTATATTATCGCTTGACGATAAGCCATATTGCAATTGTTTTTTCCCAATGTCAAAATCCGAGCGTCTGACATTAGACGCTAAACCTAGTACGTACTTTGCACAGAATTTGTTTGGGGGTCGGATCGCGGGTCATTGGCCGCGTTGTATGCTTGAGCAACTGCCTAAACGTCCACGCGACACAAACCAATTAGCCAAGTTCATTGTTGATCTAACGACTGGCGACGAAACCGAAAAGCCAGAATCTGTGAAAGCACAGTCCGGGCGTAAAGGCGGTTTAATTGGCGGTAAGGCCCGAAAGGATGCCTTAACGCCGGAACGTCGGTCAGAGATAGCTATGAAAGCTGCTAAGGCTCGGTGGGTAGAACCATGCTCACGCAATCGCGTTGCACTATATGTATTACAACTTTTGCCGGATACATAAATCGTTGCGATGCACTCCGCAATGGCGGCGGGTGTTACGTCCAAACTTTGGAAAATCGAGGATATAATCAATCTATTGCCGATACCAGTAGCAAAAGAAAGAGGCCCCTATAAAAAACGAATTTCAAACTGACCCCCTACCCAATTTAGGCTTGACTTGACACTAGATCAATTTAGCGAATCCCGCCGGATCATCCAGAATAATTTCGATCGCAACGACAAAGCAGGGAATCTCAAATTTCAGATTTGATAATTTCACAGCGTCTTTGGCAGTCGTAACCAGAGCTTTGGCGCCTGTCGTTTGAGCGACCATTTCCACATCGAGGATGTTTTGTTGGGTATAGCGATGATGATCGGCAAAACTCTCGGTTGCCACCAAATTAATATCGTTTTTTCGGATGGTCTCGTGGAAATTATCAGGATTTCCGATGCCGCTAAATCCGAGGACGGGTTTGCCGCCAAGATCAGCTTTGATTGCTGTCGGACCGTTTTCCAGGGAAACGTCGATTAGGTTAGAGGCTGCATTATCATGGAACTTTTCCAATTCGATACATGCAACGATCCTATTGTTCGAGCAAAAGGTCGGTGCCGCAGAATTCCAATTTGAGATCTCACATTTCAGATCTGAAATATTATCAGCGACCTCGGATCGGGTAATGACGATCACATCCGCCCGGTTTAAATTTGCGATTGGTTCGCGCAGACGCCCCGCAGGCAGCATTTGGCGACCCCCAAATGGATCGGTTGCGTCAATACAAACAATATCCAGATCCCGTTTAACTTTGCGGTGCTGAAATCCGTCATCGAGAACAAAGGTTGTAACCTGAAATTTGCGTTTTGCCCACTCCGCGGCTGCGGAACGGTCGGCGTCCGCAATGACGATTGCCTTGCCGATCAGCTTGCGTGCAAGCTCAAAAGGTTCGTCGCCCGCCCGGTCGGCAAGCGCCAAAATTTCATTTCCGTCGGAGACGAGGACGCGATCTTTCGGATTCGTTCGCCCGTAACCGCGCGTTAAAATACAAACTTTCTCGCCTCGCGCCGCCAAAATCTCGGCGACATAGCCGACGAGCGGCGTTTTGCCTGTTCCGCCGGCTGTGATGTTGCCGATGCTGATCGTCCGGGCGCCGGGATCACGCGCTTCGAAAACACCTTTGTCGTACAAGGTGTTGCGAAGATCGGCGACCCGCCCGTATAGCCAGCTTAAAGACGAAAACATCGTCGTTAATTGTCAGTTGTAAGGCGTTTCAAGTGCAAGTGCCTTTATCGAATAAAGGCGATGTCTTACAAACCGGCGGCTTTTTTGTTGGTGATCTGTATTAGTCGGTTTAGTTTATTTTGGGCCTGCCCGCTGTCGATGCTTTGCTCGGCCAGTCGGGCCGCGTGCATCGGGTCTTTGGCAAGGCCGCCGACCACCAGTGCAGCTGCGGCATTCAAAACGATCAGCGAACGAGCTTCGTCGCGACGTCGGCTCGCCAGGACATCCGTAATTATTCGGGCACTCTCTTTTGCTGATCCGGTTCTTAAATGTTCGATGTTTGCTGCCTTGAGACCAAAATCCGCGGGCGTGATGACAAACGATCGCATTTGATTTGCCGCGACAGTCGATACGAATGTTTCACCTGAAAGCGTGATCTCGTCGAGGCCGTCCGAGCCGTGAACGACCCACGAGCTGTCGGTTTTCAAAAGCGCCAGGGCTTTGGCGACCGGTTCGACGAGCGAGCGATGCCAGACGCCCAGCAAATGCCGCGAGACCGGTGCCGGATTGGCAAGTAAACCCAAAACATTAAGACAAGTCCGGATGCCGAGGCTTCGGCGGATGTCACCCACACGACGTAATGTGGGGTGAAATTTTGGAGCAAACAGAAAGCAGAGTCCGGTTCCGTTGAGACTGGCTTGGGCGTGTGTCGCGTCATTCGCGGGCCTAACACCAAGTTCGCCGAGAACGTCCGAACTGCCCGAACGGCTGGTCACGCCTCGATTGCATTGCTTGGCTACCGTTAGCCCGGCCCCGGCCGCTACGAGAGCGGCGGCGGTCGAGATGTTAAATATTTTGGCCGATGACGATCCGGTTCCGACAATATCCACAGCACCTTTTTTTGCGGATTTGACCTTTGTGGCGTTGGTGCGCATTACGCGAGCCATGCCGGCCAGCTCCTCGAACGTCTCGCCTTTAGTCGTCAGGGCCGTCAGAGCACCCGCGATCTGCGCCGGATTTGCATTGATATCTGTCAACGCGTGGAAAAAATCGGCGGCCTCGGCCGTAGAAAGATTTTCGCGTCGGATCAGACGCGCAAGGAAAGGAAACAGCGGTGTCGCGGCTTTTGCATTGGTCGCGGAAACCGGCGCTGAAAGCAGCCAATCTGTTTTTGTTCCGGGCATATTCTGGGTTGAAATTAATGCAGCGAATGGCGGATGGTCAATCGTGGATCTCACGCTACTGCTACATCTACTATCTCAGAGTTCGAGGAAGTTTTGCAATAATTTTTTCCCGTGTTCCGTCAAGATTGACTCGGGATGAAACTGTACACCCTCAATTTTTTTTGTTCGATGGCGAAGCCCCATGACGAGTCCGTCAGGCGATTCGGCTGATATTTCCAGGCAATCAGGCATGCCTACCCGGTCAACGATCAATGAATGATATCTTCCGGCAGCGAATCCGTTTGGCAGATCTTTAAAAACCGTTTTTCCGTCGTGGTCAATCCTTACAGGCTTGCCATGAACCGGTTCCGGAGCTCTGACAACCTTTCCGCCAAAATACTGGCCGATGGCCTGGTGACCGAGGCAAACGCCGAGAATAGGCAGCGTATCGGCAAAACGCTCGATCACCTCAAGCGAAATGCCGGCGGTATCGGGCGTTCCCGGCCCCGGCGAGATCAAAATTCTCTCAGGCCGGATCGCGCTCACGATCTCGTCAACGGGTATCTCATCGTTGCGAACAACCCGCATCTCCGAGCCGAGCTCGCCCAGATATTGAACGAGATTGTAGGTAAATGAATCGTAGTTATCGACAACAAGCAGCATAGTTGACTAAGATCTAAGGAAAGGCGGATAAAATCACATTGGCCGACATCTATCTTACGTAAGACTTGTGCCTAAAAGCCAATTCCCGCCGTCGACGACCAGCGTCACGCCATTAATATAGCTCGCGGCGTCGGACGTCAGAAATAGCGCCGCGTTCTCAATATCTGCGATCCGGCCAAAGCGTCCTAGGGGAATTTTTTTTGTGATTTTCTCTTTTAGTTCGGGCATCAAAAGACGTTTCATTCCCTCGGTATCCTCGATCGGGCCCGGTGCGATGCCATTTACACGAATGCCGTGGCGGCCCCATTCGGCCGAGAGATTTCGGGTGATGGCGTCAACTCCGGCCTTTGCGGCCGACACGTGGATCTGCATCGGCGTTGCGAGATAATGAAGAGTCGCTGAGATATTCAGTATTTGGCCTTTAGATTTTTTTAGGTCTTCGAAAGCCGCGCGGCATACATTGAAAGTGCCTTTCGTATCAATATCAACAACAGTTCCAAACCCGTTAGCCGAAAGCTGGTCGGCTGCACAAAGAAAATTTCCGGCCGCTCCGTTGATGACAATGTCGATCTTTCCGTAATGCTCGACGGTTTTTGCGATCGCATTTTCAACCGCCTCGTAATCGCGAACATCTGCGGCGATCGCGAAACATTCGCCGCCCGCGTCCTCAATGGTTTTTTTCATCGGGGCGAGATTTTCTTCCTTGCGGCTCGTGATCGCCAGTTTCGCGCCGTGTTCGGATATGGCCCGGGCGATGCCGCCGGTGATACCGGTACCGCCGCCTGTTACAAAAGCGACTTTGCCCTGTAAAATGTTCTCAGCAAATATTTTGTCCATATTAACTTCGAATTTTACCACGGGAATTGGCCACAGATGAACACGGATAAACACAGATTTAAGAAATTACGATTTCGCCATAGACCGCTAAGGAATATTCTGTGTCTGTCTGTGTCCATCTGTGTCCATCTGTGGCCAATTTTCTTGTCTTCTTGCTCTACTATGCCGACCGATATGCGCTCCCTCGTCCCGGCCGAGACGCTTGTCTATCTCGAAACAAATGACCTCGCCGCGGCTTTACAGCCTATCGTTGACAGCAAACCGTTTACCGAAATCGCAATGTCCAAGCCGGACTTTTCGGCGCTCAAAGGCGTGCAGGTTGCCGTCGCGGTCACCGGTTTTGAGACCACCGAGATCGCGTTGACCGACGAACACAGCGTCGGCAAGGTGCAGCCGCGATTTGTTGCCATCGCTGATACTCATGCGTGGAATTTCCAAGCCGTCGGTTTTGCCGAACAAAAACTTGGCTCGTTTGTCGCCGAAATCTATAACAGCGAGCCCACACTCGAAAAAATCGATAAGAATGGCGGCAAATATTTTATCTGGACCGCTGCCGACGGCCGAAAAGCCTACGCCCTCGTAATCGGCAGCCTGATCTATTTTTCCAACGATGAAACCGCCATCGACAAATGCCTCGCCGTAAAAAACGGTGAGGCCGACAGCATTTTGAAAACGGGTAAAATTCAGCCGTCAGCACCGGACCTGCTCGCCTCCGGCTACGTCTCAACCGATGGCGTCGCCCAGATCGCAAATATCGCCGGAATGAAGTTCGCGAGCGAGATAGTCGAGGATCCTGACGCTCAATCCGCCATCGCCGCTATCGTGCCGCAGTTGATCCGCGGAACGATAACTGAAGTCAGTTGGAATGCGACACAAACGAGCGACGGTATCGAGGATAAATGGGAGGTGACGATGCCCTCGGATGCTGCAGGTATTTTCGTTGAAACTTTTGCCGCTCAGGACGAGTCCCCGATCGTTACGTCCCAGAGAAACGAATTTATCGCTCAGCTTCCAGAAAACGTTGTTGCCGTAACGCACTACAACCTAAAGAATCCACAGCTGGCGTGGCGGAGCTTCATGTTGACCGAGGCCAAGAATCTGGATCCGATCAGCGCAAAGATTTTTCTAGAGTTTAGCTCTCTTTTTTTTGAGCCGTATGGGATACGAGATCCGGAGTTGTTCCTTAGTTCATTCGGCGACCCGAGATTCGCGAGTCGAAGTATCGTCACGGCGAAACTTGACGATCAGTCCGAAGGATCAGTTGCAGTTCTCGCCACCGGAGACGATCAGAGTCAAACAAAGGCCCTCTCTCACGACCTTAAGCCTCCGAGGCAAGTCGTCGAGGGTGGCGAAAATACGTGGGCCGATGACGAAGAGGATCTTCAAATCGTCTTCGGCGTACAAATTACCAAGATCGGGCAGAAAAAGGATCTCGAGCGAATCCGTGGCATGAACAATGGAGAGTTGAGTGAAATCAAGGGCGACTTGCTCCGTCGGGTTGCTACAAGCAAAGCACCAATTACATCAGCTGGCCGCGAGAGTTCTCTCGCCCTTGCTCTTGTCGCCATCCTTGCCAGCGAAGGCCATGGGGACGTGCACCCTGTCTCGACCTATCTCACAGAAACCCGCTTTACCACGACCGGTATGGAACGCCGGACCGTTTCTGATTTTGGATTTATAGGTTGGATGATCGCTCAGATGGCTCAGGATTAATTTTGGATCCAGGGTTTCGCACTACGGATGCGCAAGCCCGCCCGCAAGCAAGGGCGTAACATCCAACGCCTGCGTTACGCCCTTGTTAACGCGCTCTCGAGTGCAATTTTCGAAACTAATAGTCGAATAACAGGCTCGCATTTTCTAAGGCGTAATGTGGCTCAAATTGCTTCGATGGCGATGGATTATTTTTTCTTTGCTGCTTTTTTCAACCGACGTACATTTCGCTCGATCCATTTCTCGGCGATTGCGAAGTGCTCAAATTTTTGTTCATCTCGTTTGAAGGCGGCCGTGTGATTGTAACGCCGCCCATTTACGTGCCGCGTCGGATGGGCGATGTGGAGCATTTCGTGATAGACGACGTATTCGGCCACGTAACGGGGCACATCGCTCGAATCGAGAGATTTGCTGATCGCTACGGTTTTGTGTGTCGCATCATGGTGCCCGAGGATGCGATAGGTTTTCCTGGCTGACCAGGTCAGAACCGGTTTCGCGATCGCACCATTAAAATACTGAGCATTCAATTGGGCAAATATTTCATCAAGGTCGTAGACGTTTCCTTTCGACGTTGTGACGACTTTGCGGCCCCGCGAGCGTTTGCTTTCGGCTGCTCTCATCCGGATCGCATCTGATTTTATAAACGCTGAATAGACTTCACGAGCACCGGACGGGATCTTTTTTCGCAAAAGTTTTCCGACCAGAATGTAGGCCAATCCTTTGTGACAAGCTAGCGGCATGTCACTACAGATCTCGCCGATCCGCACATAGACTCCGCCGTCTCGTACGCGAATTGTATGATTTATTCCGATATACGGGTAAAATGATATTTGGATAGGCGGAGCCACACGTTTTGGTTCGTACCATTTGAACGCGGCGTCATACAGCTCGCGGATCTGATTTAATAGAAGATTCACAACGATGTTTAACTTGATTTAACTATTTTTGTTGACACTGCGGCTGACTAAATGCTATCTCTTTATATGGGAACAGCATACAGCCGACTGGCCAAATGCATCAAACTCACCCAAAAAAGATGTCTGTCCGGAATATTAACTCCGGCGGCGACGGATCGATAAACGTTCCTGATTCTCGCGGCCAAATAATTCTGACAGCGATCATTAACGAACATTTTGTCACGGGAGAGCCGGTTGGCTCTAAGGTTTTGGCGGATAAATTTGCCAATGCAACGGGATTGAGTTCCGCTACGATCCGCAACGTGATGGGTGAATTGGAAGACCTGGGAATGCTCGAGCAGCCCCACACTTCCGCCGGACGCGTTCCAACCGACAAGGGGTATCGTTTTTATGTTGACAATTTGCTGGGTGTTTTGAGTATCTCAAATGCTGATCTTCATCGCATCGGCACGGAATATGGCCTCAACGCCCTAGAAATCGCCGAGACTCCCGACCGATTGATGGAACGGACCTCCCAGTTGTTATCTGCTCTTTCTAATAATGTGGGCATTGTTGTATCGCCGTCTCTGGCGAGTGATCGCCTGCAGCATATCGAGTTTGTCAATCTTTCCGACAAACGAATTCTCGTCGTATTGGTCTCGGCGCCGAATATTGTTCACCACAAGATAATCCGGCTAAACGTGACCTTTGCGAAGGAAGAACTCGAGCTGACAGCAAATTATCTGAATAAGGAATTTGCGGGAAAGAGCCTGGCCGAGATCCGTGCTGAGATTATGACGCTCATGCATCAGGAAAAGGCCTTGTTTGACAAGTTGCTTCAGACAGCCGTCATCCTTTGCTCGGGAAGTATCGAGGACGAAGGGGACCGGCTCGGTGAAGTTTTCGTTGACGGCACGTCGAATATACTTTCTCGACGCGATTTTGCCGACCTCGAAAGACTGCGTGAACTTCTTCGCACTATTGGCGAAAAATCACGCCTGATGCAGATCCTAACGGAATGCATCGAACGCGACGCATCGGCCAAGGGTGATGTTCAGGTCGTCATCGGGTCCGAAAATCGCACTCCGTCATTTCAAAACTGCACGTTGATCTCGGCCCCATACCGGATCGGCAACAGTTCAGCGGTGGGCACCTTGAGTGTCCTGGGTCCGACCCGCATCGAATACGCCCGAATGATCTCGATCGTTAGTTATGTAGCAAGCACGCTCGAAAAAATGATGTCGGTTGATATTTCTCACGAGTAAAGTCCAAATTGCAGTTGTGCCCCGCGGCAACCCCCAATAAATGAATTCCAAAGAACCATTCCTCAACCCCGGTGAATCTCTGAGTGAGATCGATATGGATGCCACGTCGTCCGTCGACGATTTCATAAAGGAGCTCGAAGCCAAAGAAAAGGATCTGCATATAACATCCGATGTTACGATTGAGGTCGAAGAACCGGATTTCGCACCTGGCACGACACCGGATTTCCTTCCACCGGAATTCCCCGAGATCCAATCCGACAAAGGCGGTTCCGCCCAGGCTGGGCGGCCAGTGGGATTAAAGACAAGGGTTTACGAACTCGAGAATGAAATAATCGATCTTCAGCGAACAATCGCGATGGTTAGAGTCGAGCGTAACGAGATACAGGAAAAAAGCGACCGGCGTCTTAAGGATTTTGAAAATTATAAATACCGGATGGATCGCGAGCGGCGCGGCTCATTTATCGATCAGATCAGTAATCTCGCTTCGCAGATGCTGCCGGTATTGGACAACCTCGATCGGGCACTTGATTCAGTCGGTGGATCGAAAACGGTTTCGATGGAAGGCTTTCAGCAGTTCTACGACGGCATTGCACTCGTAAATCAGCAGGTTAATGAGATTTTTGCCGAAATGGGAGTCCAGCCGATATCGACCGTGGGTCAAATATTTGACCCAAATCTTCACGAAGCGGTTGCTGCCGAAGAGAATCCTGACTTACCTGTCAATTCGATCTCTCAGGAAATGCTTCGCGGTTTCCGCATCGGCAACCGGATAATCCGGCACTCGATGGTAAAGGTTACCACCGGCCCGTCACGGTCTGCCGAACCCGAGCCTGGCGCTCAATTAATCGCTTCTGACGAAGAAACGAGCATTCTCGACACTACAGACGGGGACGTTCCCGCAAACTCCGCCGATCTTCCGGAAGCGGAATAACTCCACATACCCGACCACAGGTCATAAAGGAATTCAATGATATGGGCAAAGTAATTGGTATTGATCTAGGCACAACAAACTGCTGCGTCTCTGTTTTAGAAGGCGGAACAGTACAGATCATTTCGAATAAAGAGGGCGGCCGCACTACGCCATCGGTGGTTGGCTTTACCGACAAGGACGAACGTCTCGTCGGCCAGATTGCAAAGCGTCAAGCGGTGACCAACGCGGCGAATACGCTCTATGCGGTCAAACGGTTGATCGGACGAAAATTCGATGCACCGGAAGTCGAGAAGATGCGCGAGAACGTACCGTTTGAGATCGTAAAAGCTCCCAACGGTGATGCCCACATCCGTGTTCTGGACCGAATTTACAGCCCACCCGAGATATCAGCGATCGTTCTCCAGAGATTAAAGGTTGCGGCCGAAGAATTTCTCGGTGACAAAATTACCGAAGCTATTATTACAGTTCCGGCCTATTTTGATGATATGCAGCGTCAGGCGACCCGCGATTCGGGCAAGATCGCCGGCCTTGAGGTCGAACGTATCATCAACGAGCCAACGGCGGCGGCGCTTGCCTACGGTTTTGGCAAAAATAAGAGTGAAAAAGTCGCGGTTTACGATCTCGGCGGCGGAACATTCGATATTTCGATACTCGAAATAAACGATGGTGTTTTCGAAGTATTATCGACGTCCGGCAACACATTCCTCGGTGGCGAAGACTTTGATCACCGCATAATCGACTGGCTCGTCGAGGGATTTAACACCGAACACGGGATTGATCTCAAAGGCGACCGACTTGCCCGACAGCGGCTAAAGGAAGCAGCGGAGCGAGCAAAATGCGAGCTTTCGAGCGTTGCTGAAACCACGATCAGCCTGCCTTTCATCGCAGCGGACCCGACCGGGCCGAAGCATATTAACGCAACGCTTTCACGAGAAAAATTCGAAGAACTCGTTAAGGACCTCGTGGATCTGTCGGTCGAACCGTGCCAAAAAGCTCTGTGGGATGCAAAACTTCAGCCGAGCGATGTTGATAAGGTAATTCTTGTCGGCGGCCAAACCCGTTCGCCGATCATCATGCGAACCGTGACCGAGGTTTTTGGCAAGGAACCTTCGTCGGAGATCAATCCGGACGAAGTAGTGGCGATGGGCGCGGCGATTCAGGGCGGCGTTTTGACCGGCGATATTAAAGACATCGTACTTCTTGACGTACTGCCGCTGAGTCTCGGGCTCGAAACACGCGGCGGCTTGTTTGTGAAGCTAATCTCGCGCAACTCGACGATCCCCCTCAAAAACACAATGACGTTCACGACCGTTGTCGACAATCAACAGTCGGTCGAGATCCATATTTTGCAGGGTGAGCGCGAGATAGCGAGCGCAAACCGGAGTCTGGCCAAATTCGAACTGGTTGGGATCCCTCCGGCACCGCGCGGAATACCGCAAGTTGATGTATCTTTCGAGATCGATTCAAATGGCATTGTAAGCGTTTCGGCTAAGGACAAGATGACCGGGCTTGAACAGGCTTTGCAGATCACGCCTTCGTCTGGGCTAGCCCCGGATGATATCGAACGCCTCATTGTCGAGGCCGAGACGTCCATTGAAAGAGATCGTGACGAAAGGGAGTTGATCGTCGAGCGAAATCGTCTCGACACGCTGATTGCTAACTCACGTCGTGCGATGGCCGAAATAGGCGAAACACTCGATATGGATCAGCAAGTGTCAATAAACGGTATATTGTCAGAAGCCGAGGACATGCTTTCATCTTTTAGTTTGGACGAATTGAAGAATCACTACGACAGAGTGGAAGGAGCTGCGAATCGGATTACTGCCGCGATGCTTAATATTGCCTAGCGATTCGAAACTTGAGAATATGCGACTTATGTCGCACAATCTAACACTTGGGATCAAAGTTCGAAGTTTAAGGTCGAAAGCGGCTTTGAACTTCGAATTTTGTACTTTCAAATTGTCATATGGCTAAGAGAGATTATTACGAAATTTTAGGGGTTACTAAATCCTCAACCGATGCAGAGATCAAGCGGGCCTATCGGGCGATGGCGGTCCAGCATCATCCTGATAAAAACCCAAACGATCCGCAGGCGGAAGAAAAGTTTAAAGAGGCGGCCGAAGCCTACTCGGTTTTGTCCGACTCGCAAAAGCGCGCCGCATATGATCGGTTTGGGCATCAGGGCGTTGGTGCGGGCAGTGCCGGCTTTGATCCGGGATTTTCGAATATAGAAGATATTTTCGATATTTTTGGATTTGGGGACATGTTTGGCCAACAAGGGCGTCGGCGCACCACCGTTCAACGCGGTTCCGACTTGAGATACGATCTCGAAATTTCGCTCGAAGACGCGGCCACAGGAAAGGATGAAAAGCTCCGAATCCCGCGTCTCGAAACATGTGATGAATGCGACGGAAAAGGAGCCGAAAAAGGCACGTCCGTCGAAACGTGCATAACCTGCGGCGGCAGCGGGCAGACGCGATATCAACAGGGTTTCTTCAGCGTTATGAGAACCTGCTCTAGTTGTCAGGGAAAGGGCCAGGTCATCCGAACCCCATGCAAAAAATGCCTTGGTCATGGACGAATTGAAAAGGAAAAAACGATCGAGATCAAAATACCTGCCGGTGTCGAAACTGGCTCGCGGCTTCGCGTCACGGGCGAGGGCGAGGCCGGAGTCAACGGCGGGCCATCGGGCGATCTGTTCATCGTACTGCATGTCGCGGCACACGAACATTTCGAACGTCAGGGGGCGGATCTCTACGCGGCGGTTCCGGTGACCTTTGCGCAGGCGGCTCTCGGGGCCGAGATAATGGTTAAAACACTCGACGGAGATGAGGAACTCAAAGTCCCGGCCGGAACCCAAACCGGAACTGTCTTTCGTCTCAAGGGTCACGGAGTGCCAAATCTTGGCTCGCGCGGCAAAGGCGATCTGTTTGTCGCCGTGACGCTTGTCACGCCAAAGACATTGACCAAGGAACAGCGAAAGCTCCTCGAACAACTTGCGGATGTTGAGGATATGGATTTCTCGGACGAGTCGTTTATCGACAAGGTTCGAAATATATTCGGCTAACCCACGTATTTTTTCACCAATATCACGCATCTATTAAAATACGGCCCTGAAGGTTCACGGCCGCATTTTTGTCTTAGTCCGAGTTTCAAAGTAGATTGTTAAAGACGGGTTTTAGGTCGTTAGCAAATATCAGCAGGCATCAAAAGATTATGAAGTTGTTCAAGATTATTTATGTTGTTTCTCTATTAGCATTGGCCGTTACGGCGGCAAACAGTCAGTCGCCATCAAAGGTTATCGGTCAGGCCAATAAGGCACTCGGCGGTGAGAAAGCTATCAAGGCTGTTACATCTTGGCGCCGAATCGGAAAGATCACGCGTATTTCAGACGGAGCTACTGGAAGTTACAGCGAAACGGCGGCCGGCGGCGATTTATATTCCCGGAAGTATGATCTGAACGGTTTTGAGGTCGAATCGGGATTCAATGGCAAATCGGGCTGGATCCGCGATTCGAAAGACGGTCTTCGCACAATGACGGGCGACGCAGCAACAGATTTTCAAGCCGAAACTCTTTACCGCAACACGCGGTGGCTCAAATCGAAAGATCAAAAAGCGAAACTAACGACCGGCGGCACTACAAATTTTAACGGCCGGTCGGCTAACGTTATATATTTGACCACCGCAAAAGCGGTCAGGATCAAGCTTTACTTCGATTCGGCGACTGGCCTTTTGCTGCGCGAAGAAATTCCCCAGAGTCCGACCGTTAGCGAATATGAATTCAGTGATTATAAAATGACCAACGGAATTCTCGCGCCGTATTCGATCAAGTATAAGGTCGCAGGCGAGACGTATGAGGTCACGCTCGACGAGGTGAAATATAACCAGTCTGCGGCAAAGTCAACTTTCGACTTTCCAAAACTCACATTGGAACCACTTCCCAATATTCCTGCTTTGCTTGATGAAATTCGGGCGAATGCTGAAAAGGTCGCGGATATTCTTGAAAATTACAGTTATACCGAGACTCGAATCGATCGCGATCTAAACGCTGATGGCGACTTTATTCAAAAAAGCTCGGAGAAGCGGTTGCTTACATTCTACAAAGGGAATCGTATCAGCCGCACCATCGAGAAAAATGGCAAGCCTTTATCTGCTTCTGATCAGGCGAAAGAAGACAGAGACATCGAAAAACAGATTGCAGAGATCGAAAAGAAGCTAGCTGAAAAAGAAAGAAAGCTAAACGAGAATAATAGGGTTTCATCCGGAGTGGTCGGCCAGCCGAAAGACGATGGCAAGCGAATAACGATTGCCGATGCGTTGAAGGGGTCTCTATTGATAAATCCGAGGCGGGAGCGGTTTCGAGGCCGCAATGTGATCGTTTTTGATTACGAACCTGATCCTGCCTTCAAACCACAGACCCGCAATGAGAAGCTTTTCGCTCTCTTTACCGGGGCTGTCTGGGTTGATGTGTTGACAAAACAGGTGGTGCGGCTCGATGCGGTTTTGACGAAAAGCACTGGTAATTTTATCGCGAAGGCAAAACGCGGAGCCTCATTTAGTTTGGAAAATGAATTGGTAAACAACGAAATTTGGCTGCCCTCACAGGCCGATATCAATTTATCGATCAAGATACTTTTTTTTGGAATAGATATAAACAACTTAATCAAATATGGCGACTATAATCGATTTGAGACCGAGGTCAGGGACGTAAAGGTGGGGGAACAATCGAAGCCATAACGATCTACAGTCTGACGATATAAGGTTCGTCTGTCGGACAAAGCTTAAACGAGATTCAGCAATGCAAAAAAGGCCACCCTTGCGGGCAGCCTTTTTCTTACTTTGCGTCTTTGCGGCTTCGCGGGAAACTGTTTTTCTTGGCTTCATGAGGCAGTTTTCCGCAAATTGGCTGAGATTATGGAATCGACGGACGGGGGCTCCGTCGATTCCGGGTTTTGTCGCGACCATTTTGGGGTTATTCGCGCTCTATGAAGTCGATGTTCGAGAGGTTGTCGTTTATGGTGACTTGTCTCGAAGCGAAGCGGTAGCGGTTTGAGCGGACGGCGATGGTGTAGGTTTCGCCCGTTGGTACCGTGTCAAAATGGAAGGTGCCGAATGAGCTGGTTGTGGCGGTTCTTGCGACGCCGTATTTGTCGGTGATCGTGATCTGCGTGTTTCTCAGGCCGCGGCCGTCGGGGGTCAGGACTTTGCCTGAAACCTCGACGCCGGTTGAGTTTGCTTCCGTGATTGTCACCGCCGCGCCGGGGCACGAGCCGCAGAGCGGGCGGTGTTGGCACATTGATAGAAGTTGATTCTAGCTAAGTCGAGACCTCACCGCTTCGCTTACCAGGCGTCCGTCGGCGGACTTTCCGGCGAGGTTGGCCATTGCGGCTTTCATTACATTTCCCATGTCTTTGATCGATTCGGCCGCGGTTGCGGCGACGGCGGCATCGACGGCGGCGGTGATCTCGTCGGCGGTTGCGGCCTGCGGAAGATATACGTCGATAAAGGCTATCTCGGAGGCTTCTTTTGCGGCAAGCTCGGGCCGGCCGGCACTCTCATAGCTTTCGATCGAATCGCGCCGCTGTTTTACAAGCGAGCCGAGCGCCTTTAAAACCTCTTCGTCGGTCAGCTCCGAACCTTTTTCGATCTTGCGGTTCATCAGCGTGGCCTTGACCATTCTCAGCACGGCTGTTTTCTCGGCCTCTTTTGCCTTCATTGCGGCGGTCAGATCAGCGACTATCGTTTCTAATAAGCTCATAACGTCAAAATGGACAATTGTTAATGAAAAATGGACAATGAACAATTAATTTTTACATTCTCTGTCTTTCAATATCATTTGTCCATTATCGGGTATGAAGTTACGCTGGCAATTCGGCATTATCGCAAGTCTGTTTTTGGCTATTTTTTCGCTGTATCCGCAATTCAAAATGATATATCTGCGCGGGGCCGACTGGAACGGCCATTACGCGTACAACGATATTGACGAGGTCGCCTACGCCGGCTATCTCAAAGCTCTGATCGACGGGCGGCCGAGAAAGAACGACCCGTACACCGGACGCGACGATTCGGCCGAAACGCCGCAGCAGGAATCGCTTTTCTCAATTCAATTTGCGGGGCCGTACACGATCGCGATACCGGCGAGGATCCTGGGCGTCAGCGCGCCGTGGGCGATGACGATCTCAGGCGCGATCGCGGCATTTCTGACGGCGCTTATGATATTTTGGCTGGTCGGCATGATCACCGGAGATTCGCTGTTTGCCATGACTGCGAGTTTGATAGTCCTGGCCGGAGGTGCGCTCTTTGCGGGCGAGGGCGCGATTGGGGAAATACTTGGCACGGGTTACTCGTATCCGTATTTTCCGGGATTTCGGCGTTATGTGCCGGCGATGGCATTTCCGGCGTTTTTTCTTTTGGTTGGGTTGGTATGGAAACTGGTTGTAAGCGGGCGAGTGGACGACGGGCGGTCCGCTTTGACAGGCACGAATGATGCCGACCGCGAAATGCGGCTCCAGGTTTTTACGGCCGCGATCGCCGCGTTGGCATTTGGCTATACAGTTTTTTCATATTTTTATGTTTGGACAACAGCGGCGGCATGGCTCGGTTGCGTCGCATTGTGCTGGCTGATATTCAGGCCGGATGGATTTTGGAAGGATATAAAAACGCTCGCCGGGCTCGGAGTTGGTTGTCTTATATTCCTGCTGCCGTATGCCTACATGTTATCAAATCGATCGCATACGATGGATGATGTCCAGATGCTGGTGCGAACGCGTGTTCCTGATCTGACACGAGTGCCGGAACTGATCTCATTTGCCGTGATCGGAGTTATCGTATTTGGTGTTGTGTTTGGACTGGTAAGGTTAAAGGATCGGGCCACGCTTTTTGCAGTCTCGCTGGCTTTGACGCCGATCGTTGTATTTAACCAACAGATCATTTCGGGCCAATCGCTCCAGCCCATACACTATCAAGTATTTATCGGAAATTACGTGGCGGGGTTGGCCGTCGTCGTAACATTAGGGATCGTCTGGCGTTCGGCGGCAGACCGGGAATCGAGGGGCGCGCGGATCGCCATCGCATCGCTTGCAGTTTTAGCAACGGCGTGGGGTTTTGTCGAGTCTCATTACACGGTGCGAATATTGGATGACGTTAACATCGCCCGCGACGAGGCCTATCCGGTTGGTCGGCGTCTTACCGAACTCGCACAAAATCAACCCGATCGACATCAACAAGTCGTTCTCTATTTTGGCATCGCCGAGGCCGACGATCTGCCGACGATCGCTCCGCAGTCCGTTTTGTGGGCCCGGCACCAGCATGTTTTTGCTGGCGTGACGTGGCAGGAAAATAAGGAACGGTACTATCAGCAACTCTATTACCAAGGGGTGACTGGCCAGCAACTTGCTGCCGGTATAAAACGGGGCGATTTTGTTTCAATGATCGCTCTGTTCGGCTGGGGCCGACACACCGACCGGCTGAATGCGGAATACAATCCATTGACCTTTGCCGAAATCGACGACGAAGCGGCAAGATTTGATGCGTATTCGCGGGGTTTTGACGCTAGGCGTGAAGATGTGACAAAACTTGATTATCTGATAACTTCCGAAGCAGAAACCGATCTCGAGAAGGTCGATAAATGGTATCTTCGTGACGAAGGCGAACGTTTTGGCAAGTATATGTTATACAAACTAACTTTAAGATAATCTCCGACAAAAAAAGACCGTCCGGATGGACGGTCGAGCTTGTATTACCAATATATTAAAACTATCTTAAGCGGCCAAAAGGTCGTTCGAAGTTTCGGCAAACACCCGTCTGCCATTCAAAGCGTCGTCGATGATTTCTCGAACGGCCGAC
>JBGTCS010000039.1:0-14239 GCA_041748715.1 Pyrinomonadaceae bacterium
CGACAACGTTTTCGGCGACATCGGCGACAACGGCTTTATTCTTGGTTTTATTCTTTTTTCCCATCTGCGACTTATTTTATTTTGTAAACCCGATACTGTCCGACATCCGCGATGACGGGAAATTTCTTAAAGTACTCTTCGTTGGCTTTTAAAGTGTTTCGTTCCTCGGGCGACACGAGAACGTATTCGACATTATATTTTTTAAGCAGAATGTCGGTTACCCCGCCGCCCTGGTAGATCTGTTTTACGTCCGACTCGCGCGGCCCGTAATCGATCCCATGCGACGATAAATGCCCGCTGTAACGCATCACCGACTGTCGCCCTGAGAGAACAACCGCCGAATTGTATGTTGGGGCGTTTAGGAATATCGCACGCGGCTCTGTTTTCTCTTTGATCAACTCGGCGACCTCTACCGCGTCGGCGTCAAAGACGCCATATTTTATCTGACCCGAAACCGTTCGCCAAACATCGAGCGATCCGGCAAAGATCAAAACCACAAAACAGGCCGCCGCCCCGTATCGCAGAATTTTTCCCTGCTCCCACGCCCAGGCAATTGCCAAAGCGATAAACGGGAGCGAGCCGACAAACCAATAGATCAGCAGCTTGATATTGTCCCATTCCCACGGAGCAAGTTTTACCGCGTTTGAGACGACAAAAATAAATACGAAGGGCGTATAAAACAGCAGAAGTTTTTTAGACGTGGAATGAAGACGTTCCGATCCAAGATCTCCGGCATCTTTTTTCAAATAGACCCATATACCGGCGATCACGAGCGGGATAACAAGGCCGGTATTTCTGAGCCAAAACCACAGGATATTATCGCCGCGGCTGTCCCAGCCAAAATGCCAGTCAAAGAATTTTGTCGATTCGGTCGCGCTCCCCGACATCAACCAAACCAATTCCGGAATAGCAACCGCAGCGACACCGACACCAAAGCCGGTCCACTCTTTCCATTTCCCCGGGCTCGCCGCCAGAAGGAAAGCCGTCACGACGAACAAGACCGCCAGGCTGTGAAGATGTATCATCGGCAGAGTTCCCGCCAAAACCCCGACCATAAAGGCCGATGTCGGAAATTGCGAGAAAATTAACGGGCCGGCACCGCCGCCATTGTCGGCCTTGTCGTCACGGGCAAATACCTTCCACAAATATCCGAGCACGAGCACGGTCAGCGGCATACCGAGCAAGAGGCTTCGCTGCGTCATAAACAGAACGACCATCGAGTTGCCCCAGCGGAAATTATCACTGATCGTATAATCGCGGGGCAGAGCCATCACAAAATCATAGAGCCCCTTGCCCGAAGCCATCAGATCGCTGCCAAACCAGAGAAAGCCAAGTCCGCCGCTCAAAAAAAGCAAAGCCGGGGCGATACGTCCGGCCAATTTGTTGCCTGTCAGCCGCAGGACAAAACTTTCAAGTATCACCAGCAGCGAAAATGCCCAAGCGATATTCTGGATCATCATCGCACCACGGACGTCGGCACCTAGCTTTACAAAACATGCCGTCAGAAAATCGGCGATGAACGGATAGGTAAATTTTGCTCCCGCCCACGAAGGGTTTTGCGGCGGAAAATTAGCACCGTCGGTAAAGCTGAAGATCGCTCCGAGATGGAATGGCAGATCGCCAAGATTTTGCGAGCCGCCGGTAAAAATACCGCCATTAAACTCATACATCGTCCGCTCGAAAAAGAGCCAGAAAAGAATAAAAAAGAACGCGTAATAAAAAAACCGCCGCGATTTTTTTAGACTCGCTCCTGCGAATGTCCCTTTTGCCTTTGCCCAGTCGTGCAAAAACCGCTTTTTAATATCGTTTCGCCGGAGCAGCAAAAGTGGCAACATTACTATCGCCAATGCAATAACAACTGTCACAGCACCAAAGCCCGCCACCGATGCCGCCACGAATCCAACGATCCCAAATCCGGCACACCCGATAATGCACCCGGCCGACAGGCGCCACATAAATGGCTTTTTATCCGCGACGAGATAGGTCAGGGCCATTCCGCCGAACGCAATTAGAGCTATTAAAAGCAATGAGATGAACATAGATTGTAAGCCGAACTTCTAAATAAGTTACTTTAATTCGGCCTTAAAATACAATCGACGCTTTGATAATGCGGCCCGCCGGATCTCAACAAATACCAACGCCGTCTTCTCAAATTCGGCAATAAATTGTAAGATTAGAGTTTTTGAAACGACGCTGAAATCGCTCTTATGTTACAAGCAGGAATCGTTGGCTTGCCCAACGTCGGAAAATCGACACTTTTTAATGCTCTGACCGCTCAGGAATCGGCCCTTGCGGCAAATTATCCGTTCGCAACGATCGAGCCGAACGTCGGTATGGTCGCGGTGCCGGACGAACGTCTCGCCGTACTCGAAAAACTGAACAAAGCTCAAAAAGTCGTGCCCGCGATGGTCGAGTTTTTGGATATCGCCGGTCTTGTTCGCGGAGCGTCAAAGGGCGAAGGTTTGGGCAACCAGTTTTTGGCGAATATCCGCGAAACGTCGGTCGTTATCCAGGTCGTGCGGTGTTTTGACGACGATAATATCATCCACGTCGAGGGTTCGGTAAACCCGACGCGCGACATCGAAACGATCCAGATCGAACTCGCGCTTGCCGATCTTGCCTCAGCGGCAAAACGCCGTGAAAAAGCCGTTCGGGCGATAAAGGCCTCGGGCGATAAGGTGGCCAAGATCGAGCTTGAGATCCTCGACAAAATCCAGCCGCTGCTCGAAGAAGGCCGACCGGCTCGAGCCGCTGATCTCACCCCAGACGAAAGGGCGATCCTAAAAAGCTGGTTTTTCCTTTCCACGAAACCGACTATCTACGCGGCAAATGTCGACGAAGGTTCGCTGGCCGATCCAGACGCCAATCCGCATGTTGCCGCCGTAAAACAGCACGCCGCATCGGAAAAAGCCGATGTTGTCGTTATCTGTGCCAAACTCGAATCCGAACTCGTCGCTCTCGACCCCGCCGAACGCGACGAATATCTCGGCGACCTAGGCCTCGCCTCAAGCGGCGTCGACGGCCTGATCAAAGCGGCCTATCACATGCTCGGCCTGATGAGTTTCCTGACCGCCGGTGAAAAAGAAGTCCGAGCCTGGACCATCCCGATCGGCACCAAAGCTCCCGCTGCCGCCGGCGAGATCCACACCGACATCGAACGCGGCTTCATCCGCGCCGAGATCATCGGTTACGACGACCTGGTCGCCTGCGGCAGCCGCAAAGCCGCCAGCGAAAAAGGCCTCGCCCGCCTCGAAGGCAAAGAATACATAATGCAAGACGGCGATGTTGTTGATTTTCGGTTTAATGTCTGATCGGAAGTTCCGGCTTGAATTGCCACGTCCTTCAGGGCGTGGTAGATGTATATAAAGAAGGAACAGGGCATTTTAACGCCCTTTCGAAATTTCATGTTCAACCCACCACATCCGGGCAGTGTTTTACGCGACTATTTGGGCGAAATTTCGGTAACTGACGCGGCAATTCATTTAGGCATAACAAGAGCTGCCCTGTCCCGCATCTTGAACGGCAGCGCCGGCATCTCAGCGGAAATGGCTCTCCGTTTGGCCGACGCGCTTGGCACAACCCCCGACCTTTGGATCGGAATGCAAGCCAAATACGACCTTTGGCAGGCCTCTCAAAAACATCGCGTTAAGATTCAACGACTAGTCACGGCCTGACTCTCCTAAAGCTCGTACAGACCCCAGCCCAAAAGACCTACCCGCCTCGAAGGCAAAGAGTACATCATGCTAGACGGCGATGTTGTGGATTTTCGGCTTAATGTGTAGGACGAATGCAGCACGCCTTTTCTATGTCATTTTTGGACATGTAATTTACCATTCAAGTGGTTTGCTGGTCGGCCTCATTGACGGGGAATAAGTTTGGGAACCAGTGACCGGCGGCATGTGGTGGAAACCCAAGTCGAACAGTGCTTCTGTGCCAGTCCGCTGAGGGTACTAGCAGACCTTCATCCAGAAGCGATTTTGTTACATTGCGTGAAGTTCGGTCGCTCATTTCGATTAATTCAACGATCCTGCTTCTGGATATTTCGCCGAGCATAGCTGCTTCTCTTAAAACAAATCCGGCACGCGGATGTAGCGGTTTAGCTGGATGTCCCTTTTCGTCGACAATCAGTCCGTCTGCTCGTCGTGAAACATAATTTTCCAGACGAGGCAGGAAATTGTTAAGTCGTAATACCGACGTCATATATTCTGCCTGATCAAGACAGATTTCGAGAAAAAATTTGCAAAACGCGGTGAGCCTTCGGTTTGAAAGATTTCCCCTTCCGTCAAGATCGTCTTCGCGGTGAAAGTCTGCGGCGTTTAGGAACGTCTTATAATCCGAGCTTCGTCTGGCAAGCCCTCGGCTAACATTCCATAATCCATATCCCGATAGATTTATACGTTGAAAAAAAGCATCCGTCGCAAGGCGGGCGACTCTGCCGTTACCGTCCAGAAAGGGGTGAATCCAGACCAAGCGATGGTGAGCAGCGGCAATGGCGACGAACTTTTTAGTGCCCTTTAAATAATTCGGATTATACTGTTCGTGAAATCGCTCAACAAATGACTCTATTGATGCCGCCGTTGGTGGACGGTGCTTTCCAACCGCCACCATACGTTTTCGAAATCCCCCGGCCTCGACCCATTCACGGTTACCATCATCGTCCTCAACCCACCGCAGACTGTCGGGCAATTGTTCGTAGAACTCCCGGTGTGCCCAGCGGAGAAAATCGGCATCGGTTACGTCGGTATTGGGATCGGCCGCAAGGCGGGCCTCGATCTTTTTTTGAAGTTCAATGTGGATCAGGCTTTCAATCTGACGGTCGCGTTTGGCTGGGTCTGCCGAATAGTCCTGCCGCATCGCTCGCTCAACATCGATAGGGTGTGTAGTGTGCCCTTCGATCAGATTGCTGTAATAGCTATTTATTATTCTCAGCAGGTCGCGAACTCCGTCCATCGTGGCTTCCGGCAGCTCGTTAGCGAGATTGGCTGAGCGTTGAGTCAAATTTAAGGCAATTTCCTCAAGCTCCTCCGTGTCAGTCTCGGACGGCATTAGAGGTTCGAACTGACGTATATCATTATAATTATAAATGTGATGTTTTTCCGCCACTTCAATTATTTCCAGTTGAATTCCTGCCGTGTATTCTGCCGGCATCTTTGCCGGTATCTCTGCCGACAAGTAATGAGGCTCAACCTCAACTTGCACCATAGGTTATCACGATATATAGCAAAAGTATATTGCTATTTTACCACTATAAATGCCGGTATAAAACTAGAAATTATTAAACTGGAAATTTTGTAATTTTCCGTAAAGTTGATGGAAAGTTTTCCGCTTAATAGCCGTGGCAACAGTTTGTCTCGCGTTTGGCGAAATTTCTCAATTTACTCGCTCAAGATCATTGCCTCGTTCGCCCAATCGCGGATCGACACGTTCAAGTCTGCCAAGTTCTGTTTCCATCATGCTCCTTTAAATTAGTCTTCTTAAACTGTTCAACGCAGTCTCAACCTCTTTCGACTTTTCAGTAATAAAATCAAGCAATTCGGACGGGGTTCGTTTGTCCGACGTGTCTTTGGCGTTTGGATTTACGGCTTTGAGGTCGTAGATCGCATTTTCGATAGTTTCGGCTTTTGTTCTGTTTTCTTTTGCGGCTGCATCAAGTTCTGCGATCTGGGCTTGAATCTCTTCGAGCCTTACTTTATCGTGCGGCGAATCTTTTTTCAGCCGTTTGAGTGTTTCGCGTGATTTGTATGAATCGTTCTCAAACTCGTGCGCTTTTTTCTTAAACGGGGCTGCCTCAGCTCTGGCTTTTTCGCGTTTAGCGGCAAAGTCGATCGTCCAACTGTGATCGCTGTCGCCGCGTTCTGGAAATAGTTGGAAAAACTCGTCAAACTTATCCAGCGTCAGCGGAGTTTTCTTGCCTACCTTAATGTCTGATAGATCGTAATACCAAATCTTTTCGGTTGCTTTGCCTTTGGTAAAGAAGAGCAGATTTGTTTTTACACCGGCTCCGGCTTGGGTAAACACGCCGCCCGGCAAACTGACAATACAGTAAAGCTCGTTTTCATCAAGCAGCTTTCTTTTTGTTTTCAAGAAGGCCTGCTCATTGGTGCGAAACAAAACGCCCTCGTCCATGACGATTCCGCAGCGTCCGCCGTCCTTGAGTTGTTTCATTGCCAACTGCAAAAAAAGAACCTGTGTCGCACCGGTTTTGTATTCGAAATTAATCTGCGCGGCTGTGCCTTCCTTTCCGCCAAATGGCGGATTCATTAGAATCACATCGAATTTTGATGGTGCATTTTGGTAAAGCCCGTCGTAGATTGCATCGCCCGTCAAAGCGTTGCCGTGCCATATGTGCGGCCGGTCGATCTGATGGAGTACGAGGTTTGCGAGAGCAATGGTGTATGTGATGTCGTCCTGTTCGCGTCCGTAGAATGTGTGATATTTGAGCGTGTCAAAATCGCTTGGAGATTTGATCTTCTCCTTTCCCTCACCGAGCATATATTCGTAAGACTGGGCGAGGAAACCGCCGGTTCCGCAGGCGGCGTCGTAAACAGTTTCGCCGATCTTTGGATCGACTATTTTGATCATCGCCCTTATGGTTTCGCGAGGCGTGAAAAATTGGCCGCCGTCGCCGCCTTTCTCGCCCATCTTTAGCAGCAAGCCCTCGAATACCTGTGAGAGCGGGAAAACGTGGGTCGTGTCGATGTTCTGTTCGCTAATCAGATGGACTTTGTCTAAAACGTCCATCAGGTTCTTGTCGGTATCGACGCGAACCTGTTTGACGCCAGACATTACTTCGCTGATGACTTTTTGACGGGGCGTTGCGTTTGGTTGATTTTCAAGGTTATGCAGATACGGCAGAAGTTCAGCGTTTATCCACTCGATAAAGGCGTTCTGCTTACCCTCGCTGATCTCAAGCCGATTCCAACCCTTGCAGTGCCTGGCTTTCTTCAAATGCCATCTCGTCGTCCGAATGCACGACTCCGAACGGTCTGGCGAGCAACGTCGAATCATTTGGAGTCGCGGCCCAGTCATGCCAACGATATGGAGCCTTGAGTGACGGTTCGGCCCGTTTGCCAAACATTGCCGCCTCTTCCGCCTCGTTCTGTTCGCGCTCATCGAGGATTCTGAGAAACAATATCCACGTCAGTTCCGGCACATACTGCATCGCACCCTTGCAGTTCGAACGCCGCAAAATGTCGCAGATCGACTTTACCGTTTGATTGACGGATTGTTGTGTTGTAAGATTCTTTTCTTTGCAGTTTCGTGCCATTTATTGCAATATTCCTGTCTCGTCGATAAAGTTCACCAACGTGTAGTATGCTCTACGAACAATTTCTCGATCCATTTCGGAATGAGCCGCTTTCTGTCCGTGAAAAAGGTTGCATCGGATCTTATAGAGCGTGTTCAAAACGTGAGGCAAATCAACGGGAACTGGTTCATTTGCAGCAATATGACGTGTCCAACACTGAGGCTCAAAAACCGTCGCGCCATTTCGAAGATATTCTTCTACCCGTTCGACTCGATTATCATAGTGAGCGTAAGAAACGTAGAGACCTGAACGCCTTAGGGATTTCACATCGAATATTGGTGTCCATTCTAAAAGCCGACTCGCCGAGATTAGCGTTTGTGAGTCACGATGGAGCCGCAGATCGTTCACCATTAGTTCCATTTCTTTAGACTTTCCAATCGACTTAATACACTCCGCGTCAACATCGGTATCCGCAACACAACTCATCCACCCATTAAAGGCAAACCAAGCAAAGATGAAAGACTCAAATTTGTCGCCTTCATAGGTGTCCCTCGTTTCGAGCGCTCGAAAATACCAGCTTCGAATCAAGTTCTTTCCGTCTTCATGAAGTTCCGCGAATCGCTCAGGTCGCACCTGCCTTGTTGCGGTGCCTGTTTTATAGAGTTCGATACAAGACATAACTCAAATATCTCCCGTAAAAGCTCTTCTGAGTAACGGGGCCGGAAGTTTATTGATGGCTTCACGTTGTTCTATCAGAGTTTTCTTTATGTTAGCGATCAATTTAAACTGCTTTCCGGCTTTTACCTGCGTTTCCCAATCTGGAAGATTAACCTCCGAGTTCTCTAACCGGTTGAACAAGATTCTTTCTCTCACCGCTCCTCTGGCTAATGTTTTTATTAGATTTTCGCCAGAAACTGATCTCATCCAGTGATAAAGCCATCGATAATGCGAAATGCCTTCCTTAGCTTTGAAGACAACATAATCAGGACTAGTAATTCCAATCGCAATGTCATCATCAACCATTGCAATCGAGCCTAGGAGAATACGCATCGGGTTGTAGAAAATTGTGCCGGAATCTACGAATTTATATCGCTCGGGCTTTTTACCAACCGGATCTTTTGCCAACGCAAGTCCAGAGCGCGTTGCACCTAATACGGGGAAATCCTGCCAGCGTTCGCCAACACCTTTTTTTACTTCTTCCGTAAATTCCCCGAACCTCATTTTTTTGCACAATAGATTTGACTGACTCTCCCGCAGAATAGAGCCGATCATCCCATCAAATAACTTAAATTGTTCATCGACGGCGCGGCGGGCTTGTTCGACAGCTTTCATCTGCTCATCCAAAACCGCCGCGATCCGCCTCTGCTCCTCAATCGTCGGCGGAAGTGGGATTAGCTGGGATTTGACTTGCCTGTCCGTCACGGCGGGGTACATTGCTCCCTTTACCAATGCGGAAAGTGAATCAACGAACAATTCACTTCTTACAAATGAGAACAGATATTGAGCGTCCAATTTAGCCGTCGGCCTAAGAACACAAAATCCGGTACTGCAAATTTGGTTGTCTAGGTCTTTGGAGACCAGTGCTACAGCGTTAAGATTGGGGCGAGTTGTTGCAACGATTACATCGTTTTCGAGTATTACTTGCCGTGCTCTGCTAGGTGCGTCTTTTCCGAAAATCGATCTCGTCTCAAGAATCCTCTTGGCCTGATTATCGACGCTCGTTATATCGACATAGCGAAATTGTTCACTCGGAGTTTTTCGCGGGTCTCTGGTTCCGCCAGACAGTTCGCAAAGGTTACCCAACTTTTCAAGTCGCCAACCCTCCGGCAACGGCATTTCGTTGCCGGTCTCGGAATCTGTCTCGCTAACTATTCGGTCATCTATCATTTCTATTTGTAATTCGAAAGGTAGCGGCTTCTATGATTTAACCCGGTAAATCCAGAGGTCTCGGCCTTATCTTTGGAGTAGAACCCCACATATAAGCCACTGACTGTGGGGTTGAACCCCACATATAAGCTCTTACCTGTGGGGTTCAGCTTACCAGATAGGGCCTTATGCGGTAGGCTCGATCTCTCTTATGTGTTAGGTTCGCTCGTTTCATGAGCAAAATCGCCAGTGTTTATGCGGCAAACACGATCTTTAAATCTGGTAAGCTCAACTTTCTTATCTGCTAGGCTCGATACCCTTACCTGACAAGCTCAACGCTCTTATATGGTAAGCTCGGAGCGTTAACACTTAGCTTCTCATTTCCTTTTGGACTTGCCGACAGTCTTGTAAGCCTGTTGCGGATGAGCCGGATTGTCCGGGTAGGTATAACGCAATTCTCCGGCCCGGATCATCGGGCGCAGGTAGTTTTCCTGTATGTGCCGCCGACTCCGGTTTAGGATGGCTGCGATTTCCGTTACCTGTAGGGCTCGCCACTTGCAGAGCTTCTTAACGACATATTTTATTTCGTCCGGCGTCGCTCTATGTCCAATATCTGCAACGGCTTCGGCAATGTGTATAGGGAGCCCGGGAACGACCTCCTTATCAGTAGGGTTCAACCCTGCTGATAAGCTCTTATACGTAGGGTTCGCCTCGCTTACCTGTAGGGTTCCCCCCTCCGCTACCAACATTCGCTTACCCGGCACATAAAAAGTTCCAGCCCCTTTACTCTGTGACGAAATCAGTTCTAAATCACGAAGTCGCTGTAACGATCGGCTTGCTTCGAGCGTATCGACGCCACGATTCAATTCGCGAAACAACGAATTGTTTATATATCCAACCTTGCGTATGAAAACCAACGCACGAGCTTCTTCATCCTTCAAATTGCAATCCTTGAAATTGGTTAGCCAATCTATGTCAGCCTGTTCGAAAAAATGAACCGTAAAGAGCGAAGCTGTAAAACCGTCCTTGGTTCGATCAGACTCAAAGAGCGGTAAAGTCAGATTGGCCTGCTCCATCAACTCACGGATTTTTCTAATTCCAGTGCCTTTTGTCTCGGCCAGATTCAAATCGTGAAGCACGTCAGCGATACGCGGATTTCGTGATTGTGTTGCGTGAGGTTCGCCCAACCTTTCCTCGGCGATCAACGAGTAACCAGGATTGTGGATTTCAATACGATTGCTGTATTTAATTACCATCGTCGTTCGGTCAGCACGATAATTGCGATGCATCAAGGCATTTACAACTGCTTCTCGAATAGCTCTAAAAGGTATTAAAGGTAAGTCTTCACGAAGAGGGCTGCTGTCAGAGAAAGCTAAAGCCTTAGGAAGATCCTCCATTATTTGGTTGATCAAGCGCGGGATCAACAAAATCAAAGCTTCCCGCATTTCGAGATCGACACGATCATCGGGGAGCCATTCACGCCCTGGTACACGAACGTAATCGACACGAGTCATCGGGAAATACTTTCGCAGAGCAGTTTGCTTTCCGAAAAGCAGGAGACCTGCGACCGTCGCACACCGTTGGCTGTTCTGCATTTCCAACGCACCAATTGCATCAAGCAACTCGTCGTCTGAATAAGAAAGCTCCGATGCAGTCGGATTAACTTTAGCCCTTAAATTTCTATATTCCTGAATTGCCCTCGGCTCAAAATCAGCTATGGATGTGTTCGGTAAAATAGTCTTATCAAAACTTTGATGACCACGGCTCTGAATAAGAAATGCAAGGTCTTCGTCGGTACATTTTTGATCAGTTGAGCCGATTCGGCGATATGAGCCGTTCATAATGCCTCGACTTTTGACGAAGACCGGTTTTTCATGGGGTTGGGCCTCTGCAATATAGGCGATCACAACGGTCATACCCTTACGGGTTTCGGTCCAAATCGTGGGTCGGAGTGGAGGTTGAATCGAATCCCGACAAACAGTGGCAATAGTCGTTTGAACCTTATCGACATCATCGACACCGACAATATGATATTCGGGAAAGAGTCGCTCAGTATCCCGTTCGACACCAAGGATAAAATAGCCGCCGCCATTATCAGGCTCGTTTGCAAATGCGGAGATCGACTCAAGCATGCTCTTGCCTACATCGGTACCGCGCTTTACCTCAATAGCCGTCGATTCATCGCCGACAATTAGTCTTTCCCAAAGATCATCGAGTTTTAGCATTTCCAAGATTTAGTATTGCCCTAATGACTATGCAGCAAACAGACGCTCTTTTGCTTCCTGTAAAACCTCGAAGGGTTTTTTGCCGGTTGCGGCTAACGCTTTGAATCCACCCGCCCTTTGAACGCCCGGCATTTCAAGGACCTTTTCGTTTTCGAGTGCCTCGGTTCCTTCTACTGCGAATGGTTCAACTATCGCTTTGATCGTCTCGGCGGTTTCTTTTGGAAACTCTTGCAGCCAATCTTCGTGCTTGTAAGTAAACGCATCGACACGCTGTTGCTTTTTCCGTGGATTTAACCCGTAGGCGAGTTCCGCCAACACATCATAGGTATCGTAATCGACCATCCCTGAAATTGTTTTTAGCTGTTCGGGCGAGAACCCGGCGCTGACAAGATTATCTATCAGTTCTCGCCTTTCGTCTGGATGAATCCAAACGGCCCGGAACTTATCAATCGTTGCGGCCTCGAGCAAAAGCTGCTCAGCCGTCCGGCGTTTGTAGTCCTCGACCGAAACCTTAACATGTTTGCCATTTTTGTCGCGCATCAAAACAAAATGCCCGGCATCCTCAACATCAAAGCCAATCCCCGTCGCCTGAGGTTGTGGTTTCGTTGGGTCATCATCCGATCCATCGTCTTCATTATCATCGTCCGACCCATCATTGATCGCTTTCGCACGAGCTTTGGCAAGCTCCGAAATAAATTCCTCACCCAAGAGCCGGGTCGCATCGGTGTAATCAAAAACACGGAAAAGCAGCTTATCTTCGTCAAGGCGTGTTCCCCGTCCAAGCATCTGATACATCAAAATCGGAGATTTTAGGTAGCGAAAGAACACAATGTTTCTAACATTTGGAACATCAACGCCGGTTGTCAGCAAGTCGACGGTTGTTGCAATGAAATAGCTGTTTTTACTGCCGCGAAAGTCAGGCAGAAAATCGTTGCCGCTACTCTGCGCGGTGCATTTGAATGCATAGTTATCTTTGATTGGCCGACGCTCCCGCCTGCACCAATCCGAGTAGAGATTTCCCATCTCGTTGGCGATTGCCTGAGCGTGATTGTCACTGGCACAAAAGACTATAGTCTTTTGCTCCGGCGTTCCGCCGTTTTCCAATAGCTGATCGAAAAGGTCGCGAGATACTTCCTTAATTCTTTCAGGGAGCATCAGAACTTTTTCGAAGGATGCTGCCTCATACTTGTCTTGAATCTCATGGGGCGTTAGCAGTCGCCCGGTCTTGGCATCGGTAAAGGTAAGTTTCTTGATCTCATCCTTATCAATACCTTTCTTTACTTCGACCTCGCCCTGAGTCGTTATTAGAATGTCGCGATTTATAATCTCAACGGCAGCAAGATAACCGTCCTCGATACCTTGTGTTAGATCGTATTCATAAACGGGATCGCCAAAGTGTTTGAAGTTGTCGGCCATTATCTGATCGTCTTCGCGAGCCTCTTTTGTCTTTTTCGAGATCTTGATCTTTCGAGGAGTAGCGGTTAGGCCAACTTGGATGGCGTTCGGATTTCGCTCGAAAACAGCTTTCCATTTACCCCAAGCGGAACGATGACACTCGTCAATAATGATGTGAGTAAAATGGTCTACAGGATAACTCTCAGTCAGGAATGAAGCGTCAGCTTCTTCTCTGTCTACGTCAAGCGATTGATATGTCGCAATTACGACCTTTGCATTTTTCTGGGGATCCCCGCCCGAAACCTCGGCGGCATTGTTACCAAACGCTTTTTGAAAGGCAACGCCCGCCTGCGTCCGGAGCTCGTCCCGATCACAAACGAACAAAGCTCGCTTCATTTGTCCGGCGTCGTCTATACGGCGGAGAAGATTTACAGCGATAAAGGTTTTTCCGGCTCCCGTCGCGAGCGACAACAGCGCTCGTTTTGAGCCGGTTGCTATTTTCTCGAAAACCGCGCGAATGGCTGCGTCCTGATAGTAACGGCGAGAAGTTTCGCCCTCGTAATATGGTTGAAGCAAAGGCTTTGCTGCCGGATCGTGCAAATGAAACCCTACATGCCGCTCATACCGCTCTTTTAGTTGCAGAGGAGTCGGAAACTCCGCGAGTGGTTTAGGCTCTGTTGTTTTTCGAGTGGCGAGGTCGAATTCAACAAACTTGTGACCATTTGTTGAAAACACGAATTGAACATTGAAGCGTTTTGCCTGAGCATAAAGCTTGACTTGTTCGAGGCCCTTATCAGGCATCTCCGATTCTTTTTTTGCCTCAACTAGAGCAACGGCGACAGGTTGGGTGCCAAATCCAATCTTTAATCTTAGAGTGTAGTCAATTTTTCCGCGGCGACGCTTAGCCTTTCCGTTTGTGATGATGATATGTCCGGCTGTTTCTTCGCGGCGAATGTGCTCCTCCGTCCATCCGATTCTGTATAGTTTCGGATCAATTAGCTTTGCACGTGTATCTGCTTCGTTGTAGGCCATTGTGGGTCAGTTGGAATAAAATAACACAAGTAAGACCGAAAATAGGAAGTTTAGTCTATTGGGCGGTAAGTTATGCATAAATAATGCCTAGCTTGATGCGCTCCGTGGCGGGGGTGTAAAACAAACCCTTTGACATTCTCCGGGCCGAGGTAATATAGTCAATTTAATGCTTAGGCGGATCTCATTTGTAATTATTCTTTTTGCCATGGTCGGCGGAGCGGTGTCCGGGATGCCTCTGCACGCACCGAACGGCAAGATGATGAAGTGCTGTGAAAAGGCAAAAAGCAAAATTCAAACAGCATCGGTCAAGGCGGCCGGGCTGTGTTGTGCTGTAAATTGTTCTGATCCCACGCCGACGACGTCGAACACGCTGACCAATTTTGCACCTTTGAATTTTTCCGTTTCCAAGTCGATATTCGATCAGATCGCGGCTTTGTTTGCGAACGAAAAGCCGGCTCCCGCACCGAGCATCAGC
>JBGTCS010000040.1:0-6084 GCA_041748715.1 Pyrinomonadaceae bacterium
AAATCCGATAAAAGAGAAAAAGCTCTCAAACATGCGAACAACGAGTGCTGACGAAGCCATGCGCCTCGTGCCGCAGCGTGAAATGTCGCTCGAAAGAGCTTTGGAATTCATCGCCGACGACGAACTGATCGAGGTAACGCCCAAAGCCATCCGCCTTCGAAAACGAGTCCTAAAAGCCAACGAAAGGCCGAAGAAATAGATCGGCTGGAACCGGCAAATTGATTAGCAGGCTTTCTTCGATTATTTTGTTGATCCCGGTTGGCTTTTTAGCGATCTCGTCGCCGTCTTTTACCGGTGGATTAAAAACTTTGAACCGTATACCGCCAATAACGGCATACGGTTCATTCGTTCAAAATGCCTCGAATTTTTTGGTAGTCAATTACAGCTAACAGACTATTTACCCAACCTGCTTTCGACCTTTTTAATTCCCGCATCGATCTCGCTAAATAATTTTTCGTCATATTTGCCCAGTTTGCCTTCGGTTTTCATTTGGGTGAAACCTATTAACGCACTTTGATAATTTTCGAGTGCTTTGCGATAAAGGTCTTTATCCTGCCGTTTTTCCGCGAGAGCGAGATACGCATCCGCGATGCTTAGTGTCGTCAGATGAACAGTTCGGACAGCAAATCTGTATTTTTCATCATTATTTACAGCGGATTGATAGTTATCTCGGGCTTGTTGAAAAATGCTTAAGGCGACTTCGAGATTCTTCAACTCTAAGTGAGTTTCAGCCGTCTTTAATTGGATAGTGGCAATTTCGTAGAGATTTCTCGTATTACCTGGATCTTCCTTGCTAAGACCGATGGCAGTTGCGAGCGTGGCGTCGAGAGTTTTGACCGCTTCCTGACCCTTTCCCGCAAAACCTAACGCGTCGGCATACTTTCTTTTCATTATGACGACGTCCCATTTTGCACGGAAATTGAGCGGATCGGCATTTGATATTTTTTCGGCAATTTCAACGCTTTTGCTGTATTCATCGACCGCTTTCTTGTAGTCTTCCGTTTCAATCGTACTGGCGGCACGATGGTTGTAAGCCTGCATTAGCGAACGCTGTAGTCCCTGATCGTTGGGATACTGATTATTGAGCGAAATCAAAAGATCGAGGCCTTTCTGGAGACTTTTTTCGGCCGAATCAAGATCGTTATCCCAGCCTTCGGACACACCAATATCTATGAAGATAAAAGCCCGATTTTCGGCAATTTCAACATTCTCGGGTTGCTCAATAAGGAGCTTTTCGTAAATCTCCCTGGCTTGGTTGTAATCACTGACGGCTTCTTTATATTTGGCGTTCGAATAATTCAAAAGACCTTTTCCCCGTATGGCACCCGCCAGATTTTTTCGCGCTTCGAAATCGTTGGGAAGTCTTTTGACCATCTCTTTCCGCAAATCAAGAGACTTTTGGAAGAATTCCTCTACTTTTTCAGTTGTGCCGAGTTGTCTTTGAATATTGCTGATATTCCCATAACTGCTGGCCATATCGCTCATCGCCGTTAGGTTATTGGGATCTTTTTCAAATAATTGTTGCCGTATTTCGAACGCCTTTTCAAAACTTTTTGCCGCACCTTCGAAATCGCCCAGATTCGGACTGAGCGGATCTCCCTGAACGTTGCCGACTTTTTCATAAGCCGCGGCAAGTTCTCGCTGCAACTCCAGATCATCTCCTGCTTCCGCAGATAAACTGTCCAGATATTCGAGTGCCAGCGTTACCAATTCTTTTCGCGCTTCGGTTGAACCCGGTAATTTCTCGATCTTTGGGCTTAGCTCAAACAAAAATGAATTCGCCAGATTTCTGACGTCATTAAACCGCTTTTCTGCTTTAGCCCGTTCCGCTTGCGCAATTCTTGCCTGCGAAAGCGTCGCGGCAATTCCGCCGATAATTGCCAGCAACAGTACGATTCCCGCGAATACTCCGGCCCTGTTTCGCTTGATAAATTTCTCTGCTCGATAGGAAAATGTGTTCGGCCTGGCCGTTACGGGCAATCCACGCAGATGCCGCTTGATGTCTTCGGCTAAATTTTCTGCCGATGAATATCGTCTTTCCGGTTCTTTTCGTAAAGCTTTGAGAATGATGTTATCCAAATCGCCTTTTAATTGCGGATTGCTAATTACGGATCGCGGATTGGTTTGGATTTTCGATTTATTTGTTGCGGACGGTGATTTCTGGATGTTTTCGTCAGAGCCCGTCTTCCACAATTCAAGTTTTTCTTTCGACAGATCTGCTTTCAAAGACGATGGCAACGGCGGATCGGTTTCGATTATTGCTTTATAGATCTCTTTTAGATCCTGCCCTTTTTTTTCAAACGGACGATATCCGCTAAGCAGCTCGTACAAGATCACACCAAGCGAATAGATATCTGTGGCGGTTGTCACGCTCTTTCCCTGTATCTGTTCTGGCGAAGCGTAACTCGGGGTCATAACCCCCATGTTCGTAACGGTCGCCGAACCTGCACCAGCCAGCTCCTCGGAGAGAATTTTAGAGATTCCAAAATCGAGAAGTTTTGGAGTTCCGTCTTCGTTGACGAGAATATTCGTCGGCTTTAGATCGCGATGAACGATTAGATTGCGATGGGCAAAATCGACGGCCGAACAAACTTCCCGGAACAGATCTAATCGCTGGTTTATGTCGAGATTGTTCGTATGGCAGTAATCGTCGATCGGTAATCCTTCGACATATTCCATCACAATATATGGGATCTTATCGTCGGTCGTCCCGGCATTTAATAATCGTGCGATATTGGGATGTTCAAGCGAGGCGAGGATGTTTCGCTCCTGTTCAAATCTACGACGAATGGCCGCGGTGTTCATTTCCCGTTTTAACAGTTTCAAAGCGACTTTCTGTTCAAATTTCCCATCCGTTTGTGTCGCGAGGTAAACCGCACCCATTCCGCCGTAGCCTAATTCACTGACGACCTTATAAGTTCCGAAACTCTGGCCAATAACCGCACTATCCGAATCAGCCCCATCTTCATTAAAAAAATCTTTTGAAAATTCGACGGCAGAAAGGCTCATCAATCCATCAACATTTACTTCCAATGCAAGATAAGATTCGACCTCTTCACGGAGTTCAGGGCTCAGATCCAAGTCACTGAGATATTCTTGCCGTTTGGAACCTTCCACCTCCAAACAGTCCGATAAAATCTCGCTCACTTTGATCCAATTGTCGGTTTTCATAGCTCCGAAACCTGAATAGATAAACTACGCTGCCTTGCCTCGATAGGAGGTCCGTATGTATATGTGGATTTCAAACAAGAATACTGACAATAAAGTATTTATTATTTTATAAGTTGTGCGTCCGGCCAAAACTGACGTTAGCTAGTTGTCTGATTCAACTCGCGATAAAGCCAGTAGCGAGCTGCTTGCCACGAACGCAAAACTGTCCTTTCCGAAATATCAAGCGCCTGCCCGATCTCATCGTTATTCAACCCGCCAAAGAATTTCATCTCGACAACCTTAGCCTGACGTTCATCGACCGCCTCGAGACGTTCAAGTGCCTCGTCGAGGGCAACGATGGCGTTCGAACGTTCTTCGATCGAGACTTGAATATCATCGATCGACAAATGTATTGGATTGCTTCCCCGCTTTTCAGCCGCATGCATTCGTGCATGCTGGACCAGAATCTGCCGCATCAGATGCGAGGCGATGCCGTAGAAATGGCTGCGGTCCTTCCATTCGATTCCAGATTGCTCTGTTATGCGAAGAAAGGCTTCGTGGACCAGCGCTGTCGGCTGTAAAGTGTGGTCATTTCTTTCCCGGGACATCAATATTCGGGCCTGCCTCTTTAGTTCGTCGTAAACAAAAGGCACGAGTCTTTCCTTCGCATCTGTATTGCCGTGATTCCACTCGTTCAGGATCTGAGTGATCTCAGCACCGGGGTTTTTCTCCATATTTTACAAATCTGGGTATGGGTTGACTAGATTTTAGCCTGTTTTATAGGCAATTGGAAATTTTGTTCGAAAGTTTGGCGGTCTTGGGAAACCTTTTGCACATATCGAGTTAGAAAGAATTATTAAAACCGGTCTACAGCTCAAGGAGGATCTTTATGTTTACGGCAAAATCACAATTTCGATATTTTCTCGCGGTCGCCGCTTTTGTTATTACGGCTTTTGCGACCAATGCGGCGGCGGCGACTTTTACCGTCACTAATACAAACGACAGCGGCGCTGGCAGTCTGCGGCAGGCGGTAATAGATGCGACCGCAGCAAGCGGTGCGGACACAATCGTGTTTAGCTCTCTATTTAACTCGGTCCAAACGATCACCTTGGCGAGCAGCATTCCTAATTACAATAGTCCCGATCCTCTAACGATCAACGGGCCGGGATCGAATTTGTTGACCGTCAGAGGAAACGACACTTTCCGAATCTTTACCTTGTTCTTTCAAACGACGGTAGATGCCAATTCGGAAGTAACCATCAGCGGGATGACGATCAGCAACGGGTTTGACAACTTCTTCGGCGGCGGCGCGATTTTTACGCAGTTTGGCAAGATCACGATAAATAATGTCGTCGTTACCACCAATTCTGGGATTTTCGGTGGTGGAATTCTTTTGTTTAACGGAGCGACTTTAAACGCTAACAATTCGACAATCTCCAACAACACCGTTACCAGTGATGGCGGTGCAATAAATGGTATTCAATCCAGCACTATAAATTTGACAAATACGACGGTCAGCGGCAATACGGCAGCCGGTGCGGGCGGCGGGATTCAAGCCACGGACGGTGCAACAGTTTCAATCGAGGGTTCGACGATTTCCAACAATACTTCAACAGGTTCGTCGGGTGGCGGGATCAGTTCAAGTACGACTCTGAATGTTACGAATTCGGCTGTCACCGGAAACACCTCAGTTCAAAGCGGGGGCGGAATCGAAAACACCGGAACGGCGATCATTACGAACAGCAATATCTCGAACAACGGTAGTGCGGGAGGGGGTTTTGCCGGCGGCGGCGGCATTGCAAGCAGTGGCGCGTCATTGACCATTACCGGCTCTACGGTTAGCAGCAATACTTCAAATCGTGTCGGAGCCGGAATCTTCGTTGGATCGAATATCGCAACCGTAACCAGTATCACGAGCAGTACGATCTCAAATAATATCCTTAACACCACTCAAAGTTTTGACGGTGGTGGCGGACTTTTCCTCGGCGACACCGACACAGCGACCATTACCAACTCAACTATCAGCGGTAATGCCGTAAATACCACAGCGAGTTCCGGCAACCACGGCGGGGGAATATACGCCGACGGCAGCCTGACTCTCACCAGTACAACTCTTGTTAACAATTCGGCCGCATTTGACGGCGGCGGATTGTATCGGCCAACTACAAGCAGTCGGTTGGTCAACATCCGCAACTCAATATTTGCCAACAACATCGCAAATCAAACCGGACCGGACATTTTCGGATCGGTCAATTCCAACGGTTTCAATCTGATCAAAAGCACGACGGGTGCGACGCTCACGGGAACAACAGCCACTAATATTACGGGCCAAGACCCGCTTCTCGGTCCGCTTGCTAATAACGGCGGTGTGACTTTTACGCATGCTTTGCTATCGGGCAGCCCGGCGATCGACAAGGGCCACAGTTCGGGTTCGACAAATGATCAGCGGATGCAGACGCGTCCCGTTGATAATCCCTCGATTGCCAGCGCCACGGGCGGCGATGGAGCGGACATCGGTGCGTTTGAGGTCCAACCGACACTACAGTTTAGTTCGGCAACATACAGCGTGCAGGAAAATGCAGGCAGCGTGGTTATCACGGTTACCCGCACGGGAGGCAGCAATGGCGCCGATTCGGTTGCGTATGCAACGAGCAACGGAACGGCAACCGGCGGAGCTTCGTGCGGCACGGCAGGGGTCGATTATGTAAATACTTCCGGCGTTCTGATGTTCGCTGACGGCATAACGAGTCAGACATTCACCGTAACAGTCTGTACAGACGCTCTTACCGAAGGCAATGAAATGGTCAATCTAACACTATCGGCACCTATAGGAGCGACACTCGGAACTCCCAACACGGCAGTTATAACAATTGTCGATGTAGTGCCGGCGACTCCAACACCAACTGCGACTCCGACGGTGACGCCGACGCCGAC
>JBGTCS010000041.1:0-1621 GCA_041748715.1 Pyrinomonadaceae bacterium
CACGCGTTCGGTCTTCTAAAATGTCGGGAATGCCTTCGGCGGGCAGGTATTCGTTAAATTCCTTCGCCGCTAAACCGTTCTCACGCCACATCGTCGAGAGCCCTGCAACGTAGGTTCCCGCCTCAGTTGGTACGAGGTTTAAGAACGCCATCGTCTCGTTTTTTGTAAGATCGGCTTCGACCGGGTGAGTGTGTGTTCCGGACGGAGCAACAACACTAACGTCCGTCAGTCGAGCGAATGCCACGGCTCCCTCGCTTTTCTGAAACGTGCCGTTATAGACGCTGATCGAGACCTTTTGATTCAGCTTTACAAAATAAGTGTCGAGCTTCAAAAACAGATCGTGAGCGAGCACCGGAGCTGCCAACAGCAATGCGGCCAAAAAGAGTGCGGTAAATTTTTTCATTTTCATCAAATTCTCCTAAAATGTCTTGCCGCAACTATGCAGCCTGATCGTCCCCAGCAACGTATTAAACGACCGCGTTTCCTCGACGCGTTCGAAATTAGATCTGGTCAATAGGTCGGGCAGCCGACCGCCAAAACTGTCCGCAGTTGTCTCAAAACCGTCAAGCATCTGTACAAAGTACGACGATAATTTCATCAACGGGTTTGCAGGAAGCCCCCAATCTGCGATATGAAACTCGCCGTCCGGTTTGAGTACACGATAAACCTCGGACATGGTCTTTAATTTATTTTCTCGCGTTAAATGATGAAAAAATAAACTAGATGTGACGCGGTCAAAAGATTCGTTTTGATATGGCATATCATACGACAAACCCTTGTCAAACTGAATCTCGGCCCCGGCATCAAGCGATTTCTTTCTGGCGATCCCAAGTATTTTAGGATCGCCGTCGATACCCGTAACCGAGGCTGACGGCTGGCTGTTTTTTATGAGAATCGCCAATGTGCCGGTCCCGCAGGCAAGATCTAAAATTCTATGCCCCGAGCGGATCTGAGCCTGTTCGACCAACGCTGTCTTAAATTCTCGCTCACGCGATGTCGCGGCGACAACCATGTCGTAATATGGCGACAGCCAGTCGTAATTTAACGCCGATATATATTGGTTCCCTTTCATTGCCGCATCTTCGCTTTTATCAACAACCGGCTTCGTGTTCCGGCTGAAATAAATAAAGCGGCAATCATCTACGATCGCCGCTTTGATACCGGTCGAAATTAACCGGATGTTTTGTCCATCGGCTGTCCGCAGCAGCAACGGGGCTGTTCATTTCCCGAACAGTCGGCCGGAGCTCCTTTGGTTACGGTTATTTCACAACCGCAGTTCTCATTCATACAGCGATAAACTTCGTCTTTCTTTAAGGCCATTTTGTTAACCTCCTTGTCTTGAGCTGACGCTCTTGTATTTTGCAGTAAAATTAACCTGCAAGATTAATTATAAACCCTAAAAGCCAATCACAGGGTCAAGGCGAAAGGCCGCTCCGGTTTTTAGCCTTTTGGTGACGGCGAAGGTGCCGGTGCAGGTGCACGTCTCGGAGCACTCGAGTGCCAATGGACAATACGCCATTTCCCGTCGCGTTTTTCCAGGACTGCGGTTCCGAGACCGCCGCTTTCAACCCGACGGGTTCCCATATCGGCAGCGAGCGAATATTTAAACGTCGCCCAGGCG
>JBGTCS010000042.1:0-2845 GCA_041748715.1 Pyrinomonadaceae bacterium
AGACACGGAAAAGAAAGTTCTCCAATACAAATATCTTGCGTAAGCGAAACCGGACCGGGCTTTCGACAATTGCGATCGCTTTAAGGCTCTCCATACGCGACAGAAAGAGCGGCTTGCGGCACGCAGGAACATCTAAAAGCCAGGATGGTATCTGAATTTTGAGTTCATCACAAAGCGTTTCGATCACACCCGCCAGAACTGCGTCCTTCTCCTCATCGCCGAGCTCAAACGGTTCGGTAATCGCACGCGGGTCCTTGTAATACCTAAAATCGTCAACGAAATCCATTAGCGGAATCTTCCACCACCGCGGATCTTCGAGAATCTTTTGCTTTGTCTCAACAGCAGTGATCACTTGTCAAAAAACTTTTCGAGCCAAAAGATGGTTGCCGGCTTCACCTCTTTTTGCGGGTAATACTCGGAAACTATTTCCAGGACATCAGTCGAGGTCTTCAACCCAAGCCTATCGATCAAAAAAGTTGCATCATCTTCGTCCTCGGTATCAGGTCTTAGTGCAAGCATTTTCATGGCAAGCAGATAATCCGGGTCGGGCACGGTCACTCGCAAGTTCGAAAATTCGAACAGGACTTGTCTTGGGTGCTCAACGACAAACATCTTGACGGCTAGATTAAGCCAGTCAAGTTTTAGATCATACCTTTCGGCAATTCGGTGCGATGCGTTTCTGATCTCTTTGATGGGTTCAAAAATAGCGTCAACATCTTTCGTCGCCGGCCGCGCCTTGAATGCCAGACACATAACCGCACCGCCAAACAACGAAACTTCGCCCTTAATATCAATCAGGCGAAGTTCGTCATTTAGCTCGGTCAGGTATTTTGTGATCTCCTCGGCTGTCATAGTCAGAAGCCTTCGGCATTTGGCTCAATGATGGTGACCTCTAATGTTTTCATACACGCTTACTAACAGGTAGGGAACTATTTTATATCAATTTTGCAATGGTCTGAAGCTGCATGGTTGATGTGCCTTCATAGATGCACTTGCAGTCGCACTAGTATTTTCGACGGGATATCGTTTCTTATCCGTTGCCGCTGTGATATAAGATTTCATATGAGTACAACGCTCGAAAGCATTGAACTGGCTGCACAACAGTTAAGCATAAATGAGCGGGCCGCTTTGGCTCACAGCCTTTTGAAGGGACTCGACGAGGCCGAAGGTGATGAAAGATATATTGAATCACTTTGGGCGTCAGAAGCCGAAGACAGGCTAGACGGTTATCTCGAAGGTGAGATAGAGGCCTCGCCTATGGCGGATGTTGTCGAACGAGTAAGATCCAGAATTCGACAATGACGGTCCGGTTCCTATCCATAGCGGAAACAGAATTTACTGACGCTGCCGTCTATTACGAAGATAAAGCTCAGGGACTCGGTGACACGTTCATTGAACATATAACGCACTCGATCGGTTATATCGAGCAAAACCCTTTGATCGGCCGCCTGATCGAAAGACGAGTGCGACAAGCTTCTCTCAAAAAATTTCCATTCAATATAATTTACTATCCTTCAGACAGCGAACTTGTAATTATCGCTATCGCACATCAAAAAAGAAAACCCGATTACTGGCGTAAAAGGGTATTAATGATATGAGCCTCTACTTTCCGCTCATTATCAGCTTAGCGATCGTCTGGAGCTGCATGTTCGATGTGCCTTCGTAGATAGCACCGATCTTTGAGTCGCGCCAGAACTTCTCGACCGGATAGTCCTTGACATAGCCATAGCCGCCGTAGAGTTCGATGGCGACGGATGAGACCTTTTCGGCAACTCGTGATGAATAGAGTTTTGCGATGGCGGCCTCTTTTAGAAACTGCTGGCCGGCGTCTTTGCGGCGGGCGGCGTTGTAGACGAGCAGGCGGGCGGCTTCGATCTCGACGGCCATTTCGGCAAGCTGGAACTGGACGGCCTGAAAGCTATCAAGTGACTGGCCAAATTGCTCACGTTCTTTCGTATATCCGAGTGCAGCCTCAAACGCACCCTGGGCGATCCCGACCATCTGTGCTCCGATACCGATACGGCCTTCGTTGAGCGTTTCGATCGAGACCTTATATCCCTTGCCGACCTCACCCAGGACGTTCTCTTTGGGCACTATACAGTTGTCCAGGATAAGTTCGGTAGTGCTCGACGCACGGATGCCGAGTTTGTCTTCTTTTTTGCCCACCGAGAAACCGTCAAATTGTTTTTCGACAATAAAAGCGGTGATACCTTTGTACCCTGCCTCAGGATCGACAGTGGCAAAGAGCACAAAGATCTCGGCCTCGTTACCGTTGGTTATCCATAGCTTTTGACCGTTGAGTTCGTAATGATCGCCTTTGTCCACTGCCCGGGCTTTTAGAGCAAATGCATCCGAACCGGAACCTGCCTCCGACAGAGCGTATGCGCCCACGCGGCCCTCGGCGAGCTGGGGCATATACTTTTTCTTTTGCTCGTCGTTTCCCCAACGCATGAACGCGTTAGTGACGAGGGTGTTGTGAACATCGACAAAGACCGAAACCGACGCGTCAACGCGGGCCAGCTCCTCGATCGCGAGGATAGCGTTAAAGATCGTCGACCCTGCCCCACCGTATTCCTCGGGCGACTCGATCGACATAAGGCCGAGCTCAAAACACTGTTTGACAAGGCCGTCATCGAGCTTGCTGTTGTGCTCCATCGACTCGACGAGCGGCCGCACTTCGCCCTCGGCAAATTCGCGTACGGAGGCTCGGAACAGATCTTCTTCTTCGGACAGGATGGTCAGGCCGGCGTTTGATAAAGCGGCTCCAGCGGCAGTGCTCATAGTATTTTCCTTTAGTGTTTTGTTATTAAGTTTCGATAAAATAACATTCTAGTCAAGCCCCAAG
>JBGTCS010000043.1:0-8445 GCA_041748715.1 Pyrinomonadaceae bacterium
ACAACCCTATTCGGTTTGACGCCCCCGATAGGCCGCCCGGCGATGGCAAGTGGGATTGGCTGTTTTTGGCTGCGTGTCTAATTTTTGGCGGCTGGCTATTTTTTGCAACACTCGATTACTCGAACGGCAGTTTCGAGTTTGCGGTAAAAAGCTGGAGTGATTTTGGTGCAAACTTATCTCTGTCTCAAAGCTTTGCAGTCGGCCATAATTACCCGACCGAACATCCCTTTTTTCCGGGCGAAGCGATACGCTATCACTTTTTATTTTGGTTCCAGGCGGCAAATCTTTCCTATCTCGGCCTTAACCTCGTTTGGGGCGTAAATCTTCTTAGTTTGATTTCGCTCGCCTCGCTGCTGGTTTTGATAATCACTTTTGCGGAGCTGTTGTTTAATTCCAGAGCGGTGGCTCGTATCGCCGCTGCTCTTTTCTTTTTCGCCTCTAGCTCACTCGCATTTATTCCGTTTTTATTATCACAATCTAGTGTCGCCGCAGCGATCAATTCGATTCTGAATTTGAAGGATTTTGTGCGATCCGGCTTTCCGTTTCGCGGTGACGACTGGGGAGGCCTGACGGTCGCAGTTTTTTCAAATCAACGCCATCTGATTAGTTCCGCAGGGATCTTATTGATTGTAATAATTTATCTGATCGGATTTTACCGGCGAAAAGGCACTTTCGTACCTGTCCACAACTCCGATACCCTACAGTCTCCGACAGAGGTAGGAGGTTTTGCCGAAGCAAATTTATCAAAAAAGAAACCCTCGTTTGCGGATTTTCGGGTTGAGGCTCCGGCGCTCCTATTTTGCGGCATTCTGATCGGATTGATGCCGTATTGGAATAGTGCCGTTTTTCTATCAGCAGCAATCATTCTCGCGAGCCTGTTCGTTTTATTTCCATTCCGACGTTACTTGGTCGTAATGATCGGCACCGTCATCTTATTTGGTTTACCGCAAATTTTAATGCTCAGATCCGGCAGTCTGGCCCCGGCGGGCGATTCGTTTTTTCAATGGGGATATACCATTCCAAATCCAACATTATGGATCGTTCTCGGATATCTTGGCTGGACGTTTGGCGTTAGATGGCTCCTCTTGCTCGTCGCGGTGTTTTTTGTTCCGAGCGCCCATCGGAAGCTCTTGTTGGGCCTGTTGTCGCTGGTATTCGTCGTCTTTCTATTTCAATTGAGTACCGATGCTTTTAATAATCATAAGCTGCTAAATATTTGGACCGTTCTGTCGTCGGTCTATGTAGCGTATGCGTTGTGGCTCATTGGAAGGCGAGGAATTCTTCGACGCTCACTTGCGATATTTTTAACGCTTGTTTTGACGCTGGGGGCCGTCATTGATTTATTTCCGCTGCATAATGACGGGTTTGTGTCGGTACCTTATGAAAACGACCGGTTGACCGAGTGGCTGCTTAACAATACGCAGCCAAGCGATATTTTTCTTACGGACACACTGCTTTCCCATCCCATCTTGTTTACGGGCCGCAAGATATTTCTCGGAAATACATTGTTCGCATGGACAGCCGGTTATGAATTAAAGGATCGCGAATCTACTTATCGAAGGATGCTGATGGAACGCGATCCGGCGATGCTTTTGGATTTAATGCATAAAAACAAAATCTCATTCGTCGCTATTGACGATGGGTTGCGATCGAACAAGTCGATAAACGGAATGAATGAAGCCGTCATTCGTAAATATTTTGAAATAGTATATGAGGATGACGAACATCGGCAGGGTAATATCACTATCTACAAAGTTCCGCCCTCCGCGACAGGGGGCCAGAGCGATGAAAAAGGCGAAGTGGTTGATGGGGAAAATAATTTAGGTCCCGCATTATCGCTTTGGGACGGAGGAACTGGTCAAGCGTTGGGACAGTTTGACCGCCCCCGCGGTATTGCCGTGGATGAATTTGGTGATACGTATATCGCCGACACGATGAACGGCCGGATTCAAAAGTTTTCGACTTCGGGCGAATTCCAAATGTTTATTGGTTCATCGGATAAGAGCGAATTTGAATTTAAAGAGCCAAATGGAATCGCCGTGGCTCGAAAGGGCAACATTTATGTTGCCGATGCTCTCACTCAGCGCGTTCTAGAATTTGACACCAACGGCAGGTTTATCAAGCAGTGGATCGGTCCCGAGCCGGGCTTTTTAGGACCTCGTTCGCTGGCATGGGGCGAAAATAATTTACTTTATATTGTCGACCAGGGGCATGCCAGGATCGTAGCTATTGATACCGACAGCGAAGCGACATTCGAATGGGGAATGAGCGGCGACGGCGATGGCGAATTCCGGGAGCCTACTGGTATCGAAGTCAGCGGCGACCGCGTCTACGTTGCCGATAACGGAAACAATCGAGTCCAGGTGTTCGACCTGAGCGGCAAGTTTCTTGCCCAATGGCCGATCGCCGAGTGGGATCGATATCCGTGGCAATATCCGGATATTATTGCGACAGGCAAAAATGAAAGAGTCTATGTGACAAATCCGCGGGACAGAGAGATTCTGGTGTTTAATTCTGAAGGAAAACGCCTTGAAACCTTGAAACCGCAAGGATTCGACGCATTTAGCAATCCATCAGCAATCGCACTTTCAAATACAAATGCCGGCCGCCGACTGTTGATACTGGATACGGGCCTTTCAAAGGTCGTGCCTTTCGAACTAGACAGAAACTAAGATTACAAGCCCACCTCTCTGATGTTCAGCCATCACGCAGCGTGGATCTTTAGCTTAAACTCGTCATTTGCGATATAAACCTCCGGCTTTCGTCCGGAGAACCGATTTGACTGCTTGAGGATCATTGGCAGTCCGCCGTGCGGGACGGAGATGCCGTATTCGCGGCGGGTAAATATTGCAGCGGTTTGCGGATTTAGGCGTTGAGTTATCCCATAACGGATCGCGCGGCTGGCGGGCGGCGAAAATCCGTTCGTTCGACGCGGATTGATAAACTCGATCGCGTTATCATAAATATTTATCCGTGTCCTGATGTCACGCAGAGCAAAATCCCGATGCATCAGGGCATTTATGACCGCTTCGGAAACAGAATAAAAGTGATAATTACCGCGCTCCTTTGCAACGGTGTCGGTTACGAGCGAAAGCCTACGTTTTGGACGTTCTTTGCCAAGATCGGCGTAGCGTTTGATAAACGCCAACACAGTTTCGTATTGCGTAAGTAAATTGCCCTTTACCTCGACGGCCTCTATCAACTGTGCAGTTCCGTTGTCTCCGGAAAAGCGTGCGACCGTTACGTTTGAACGCGGCAAAAGCTCGGCAACACGTTCATTTTTGCCAAATAAGAGCAGAGCCGCAATAGTCGGAAAAAACTCGTCTGTTGTGCCGACCGCAAGCAGCAGATCTTTACGCAAAAAATCGCTCGTGTTATAAAGACTTCGATTAGGAGCGTCGTCGTCAAACCCGTTTGCAAACGACCATAAGAGGGCATCATCAATATCATCTTCGGTTACGCCCTGGAGCGGAATATTCTCAAAACCGAGTGGGCGCAACTCGTCGAGCCAGGCGGATAATTCGCCGCGTGTAACTTCTCGCTTTTCCGCACCGAATCGCAAATAAAACCGCCCGTCCCGCGTACGATACGGACGACGCTTACCGTTGATATCGAGAGCCACGATCCGTTTGCCGCTGTCGAATGCGATCGTGTCGATCATCGGAACTAGAGGCGGCACGATCTCTTCACGGCAGATCCGCGTGATCTCGGATTGCACCCATTCGGGATTGCTTACACCCTCAATCCGGAGTTGGTCATTGACTCCAAAAATGATCGTTCCACCATCGGTATTCGCGAGTGCGACGATCCCTTGCGCGATGCGTTCGCTGTTCGACAGCTTTACCTTGAGTTCTAGATACGTGTCCTCGCCCCCGCGGATCAAACGCAGCAGTTCCGAACGAGTCGTCAACTGCGTCGGCTGATTTACGAGATATTCCTGAAGAGTGCTGTCGCCTGGGGATTCAAAACGCTGTGTGTGACGAAATTTTCTTCGCGGCATCAGTGTTTGGGCGTCTTATTTGTGTCGGGACGGTGACGCATTGTCCGCCCAAATGTCCGTGGGAAACATTACTGGATTCAAAACTTTCAACACTTCTATTGAAGCATCGATGGTTAGAAAAGTAAATTCACGTCAGTTTGCAGACGACCGCATTCGATTCTCGCGGGAGACTTGGTGAATGTATGGAGTTCTACAAACGCCAAACGTCCGCGAATGATACAAATATGATGAGGTGATAAATATTTATGAAAAAAGTAATAGTTGAAGAGCCGGTTACGGTAATCAGAGAAACTGGCGGCGACGATACTGCCAGCAGCGCAATATGGGCGATTGCATTCATTGTAATTGTTGGCATAATTGCTGGAGCTGTTTATTACAGCGGCATTTTGCACCGCGGTCCGGCGAAGCAAAAGGTTAACGTAGAAGTTTCGGCTCCCTAGAAACTCGCTTTGTCATGACGTCGCGGAAACTTAAAAGACCGCTCAAACACGATAACAGTTCATTTTTTCAAACTACGCTTGCACCCATCATTCGCAGGCGTAGTTTGACTGTGTTTGCCCCTGCGGAGAATCATTTTTTCCGCACCCCCTTTGACAAAGGGTGCATATTCCTCTATTTACTATGTAGCAATCGTGGTAGAAACCGAACACACAATCGCGTACGTGGGGCTTGGCTCAAATCTCGGCGACCGCGCCGGCAATCTTCTGATGGCCGTACGTGGGCTTATGGAAGCCAGTTTTGTGGTAAATAAACTGTCGCGAATTTATGAGACCGAACCTGTCGATATCGACACCGAACATCGATTCCTTAACATGGTGGCCGAGATCCATGTTGCTAATGTCAGTCCTACCCAAATGATGGCCCGTCTGCTGCGGATCGAGTATCTGCTGGGCCGCACCGACAAAACTGGTAAAAAACCCCGAACTGTTGACCTCGATATACTCTTTTTTGGTGACCTTTTGATGGAAACCGAATTCCTCACGCTTCCCCATCCGCGGCTTCACGTGCGCAGATTTGTACTGACTCCGCTTGCGACGATCGCTCCAAATTTTCTTCATCCCGTACTCAAGGTCGAGATCGCCGATTTGCTTGAAAACCTCGCAGACCAAAGTGAAGTTAAACGCTGGAACCCCAACGACGGTGTTCCGGTTGGCCTGGCGTCAGACAGCTAGACTTAAATCACGGAAAAAGCTAGACTTTAGGGAAATTTATGGCATATTTACAGCCGGATAAAGAGGGCAAAGTCTATCTTCCAGCTATCAGGGCAGCAAAGGAAAATGGTGAAAAACTTGTCTGCCTGACCGCATACGATTACCCGACCGCCCGGATAGTTGACGAGGCTGGCGTAGATATGATCCTCGTCGGCGACAGTATGGGGAATGTCATTCACGGGTATGGCAACACGATACCCGTTTCGCTGGACGAGATCACTTCTGCCTGCATTGCTGTAAAACGGGGTACCGAAAGGGCGATGGTCGTTGCCGATATGCCGTTTGGAACCTATCACGTCAACGAGGACGAAAGCGTGAGAAATGCTCTCCGCTTGATGAAATATGGCGGTGCCGAAGCTGTCAAGCTCGAAGGGGGTCGCAACCGGGTTGATCTCGTCAAACGATTGGTAAACGAAGAAATTCCCGTGGTTGCCCACATCGGTCTAACCCCGCAATCGGTATATAAAATGGGCGGCTATCGAGTTCAGGGCCGCACTCCGGAACAAGCAAAGCTCCTTATCGAAGACGCTAAAATGCTCGAGGATGCCGGCGCGTTTGCTGTCGTTCTCGAATTGGTACCACGTGAAGTCGCGGCCATGATTACAAAGGAATTGGAGATGTCCACCATAGGCATCGGAGCCGGCCTTGAGTGTGACATACAGGTGCTGGTTTTGCATGATCTTGTCGGAATGACGTTTGGACGGCAGCCGCGTTTTGTCAGGCAGTATGCCAATGTGCGAAAAGTCATGACCGAGGCGATTCAAAGTTGGACCCGCGATGTCAAAGATGGTGCATATCCGAACGAGGAAGAATCGTACGGGCTCACCGAAGAGTCCATGATCGAATTACAAGGTATTTAATGGAAATAATTAATCGTCGGCAACGAATGTTTTCGATCTCGCGAATGATTAGGCGGGAAGCAAAAACTGTGGGTTTTGTCCCGACGATGGGAGCATTGCACGAAGGGCATTTGGCACTGGTTAAAGAAGCCCGGCAAAGGTGCGATGTTGTTATCGTATCTATTTTTGTCAACGCAAAACAGTTCAGCAACAGCGACGATCTCGAAAATTATCCCCGCGATCTCACGGCGGATGCGGCAATGTTGGCCGGCTACGGCGTTGATTATATATTTGCTCCGGAAACGTCGGAAATTTACCCCGACGGGTTCTCGACGTATATTACTGTCGACGGTTTGTCGGATGCACTCGAAGGTAATTCGCGCGCGGGCCACTTTCGAGGCGTAGCGACGGTGGTCACAATACTTTTCAATACCATTCGACCCGACCGGGCTTTTTTTGGGCAAAAGGACGCTCAGCAGGTCGCGGTTATCAAGCGTCTGGTGACCGATCTCGGCTTCGAAACTGAGATAGTGGTCATGCCAACGGTCCGCGAAGAGTCAGGTTTGGCCATGTCGTCACGAAATGAACATCTATCCGAAACAGAGCGTGAAAAAGCCTCAATCATCATCAATTCTCTCCGCGAAGCCAAGCGTGCGTTCAAAAAGGGCGAACGAAATGCGTCGTCACTGACTGATATAGTAAAAGATCAAATTTCTGCTGAACCCCTTGCAAAACTGGATTATGTCGCGATTGTGGATCGGGAAACAATGCTAACTGTTGATAAGATTGGAGATAAAGAGGCTTTAATTGTAGTCGCCGCCTTTTTTGGTAAGGTTCGATTGATCGACAACGTGATCCTCAATCGAAAGCAGTAGATCGGCATCAAACTTGCATCTATATTAATTGAGATGACCCGTGGGGGGCATTTCATAAAAAGTATGAAAACTCTAAAAGGTTTTATTTTAATTCTAAGCTTAACGTTAGCGGTCGCCTTTACCGTGTCCGCACAAACAAGTTTGACTTCAATTGACGGGGTCGGTGTCAATGTCGAAGGTCAGAACGGAAAAGTTGTCGTCTTGGCTATCGGAGCGAGCTGGTTGCCGCTGTCGGATAAGCAGGCGGAATTTACTAACCTCCTCGCCAAAAAATATGCCGGCAAAAATGTGGTGATCTATTTTGTTGCGACGGATTCGGCAAATAGTAAATCGAAAAATTTTGCGACAAATGACAGCATCAGAAAATTTGCCGCCGATAACCGACTTGGTGTTACGATCCTTCGGGATTCGGACGGTGCTGCAACGCTCAAGAAATTCGATGTCGAACAGGTTCCCTCGTTCGTAATTCTGGACAAAAACGGAGCCCGGGTTGGTGATCCGTTTGGGGGCATCGATCCAAAATACGACGTTACAGTTGCGATTTCAAAGGTTATCGATCGCATCCTTTTATAATCAATTTTTTATGCAGGTCTCGGCCCGGCTTAAACGCCGGGCTTTTTTGTTGCAAGTTCGTAAACCAGTCTTACCGGCAATCCCACAACATTCCAATAATCGCCCTCGATACCTTCGATAAATAATGCGGCCTGGGCCTGAACGGCATATGCTCCGGCCTTGTCGAGCGGGTCGCCTCGCTCGGCGAGAAACTCTATCTCCGCGTCTGACATCGATGCAAACTTTACGCGTGTTCGCTGGACCGCGGAACGGATTTCTCCATTTTGCACGATCGCTATACCGGTTAATACTTCGTGCCATTTGCCCGATAACATTTTCAGCATGCGAATGGCGTCTGCCAGATCCACGGGTTTACCCAGGATCTGGCCGTCAATAACGACCGTGGTGTCGGCTCCGAGTACGATCTCATCAGGATACTTCAGTGCAACGGCTATTGCTTTTTCGCGGGCAAGACGTGTCACATAATCGTCCGGCAATTCACCGATCAATTCGGTCTCATCTATGTCGGCGACGTGTTTTGTATATTCCCAGCCGACCGATGTCAGGATCTCGGAACGTCGCGGACTGCCGGATGCAAGTATAAGTTTTGGGAGATCAATCATCGAATTTTGGTGGTTTAGCATTTCAAGGTGTTCTCGTCTAAAATAATAGTTGATTGAGGGTAAATCACAAATGGAGCAGCTTTTTGGGGCAATTCCAGCGGTACTCGACGGACTGGGGCCAAATGCGGAAATCGAAGAGGCGGTCGTTTTCGCGGCATGGCCGCGATGTGCGGGCGAGTTATTGCAAAAAAGGACTGCACCGATAGAGTTTTTTGAAAATCGGCTCGTGATCGCCGTTCAGGACGAAACCTGGCGTCGTCACCTCGAAGACCTCAGCCCGCAAATGCTGATAAAGCTCAATCGATCTCTTGGTCAGGGAACGGTTAACTTTATTGAGTTTCGCAT
>JBGTCS010000044.1:0-10598 GCA_041748715.1 Pyrinomonadaceae bacterium
ATCCGGATGCGCAGGTGATGTCGGTCTGCTGAGCTGCAAATGATGTGGATTCACCAAAGAGCATTTGGGTAAAACTCGGCAATATGGACGTTTGATAAACACTGTCAGGACAGCAGTTTCCGCATGAATAAGTGCTTGCCAGGCCGTCCGCAACGCTGATCTGCTCACTTCGAGCGCTAAGCACCCTGTCTTCTCCACCCTTTACCGACCAGGCTATCTGGCCGTTATTAATGTGCTGCGGTATTAGCTTGCCCATACTACCCGGCGTCTGGCTGTCCCTGAGTTCTCGAAAGTCGATGCCAATCGTCTGATGCGGCTTAATGCTCTTAATACCGGTTGAATATTGTCCTTCGGCATGAACCAGGTGGGCAATATACGTTCGAGGGAGGTCCGTCTCATTTTTAATATAGATAACAGTCCGGAAGTCGCCATCAACTTTCCACGGAAAGCCGCCAGCGCTAGCCGGCATCTTCTGGGGATCAATCATCGGAACCTGAAAGACGTGATTTCCATTTTTGCTAACGCTTTGGACTGATGTGGCCACACTACCGCTGGCGGTGTCGTACTCGAGTTCTATCCCGCCGTACTGAACCGAGCCCGGCACGTTTGCGTTGTCGATGACCTTGTCGAGTTCGATAACCTTTGTAACTCCCGCCCCAAGGGTTTGCTGCGGCAAGTTGATCGTCGCCACATCGCCATTCGGTTGAGTATAGATGATCCTTCCAGTGATTTGTGAAGGCTGGTTTCCAGTGTTGCGTGCGGCGATTACAGGAGTGAGCTTCTGCCCGTTGAGGTTTCGGAACCTGAGGCCGTTGCCATGCCAACCCTGTGAGGCTGTCGCTTCAGGGTCGATAAAATTATTTGCAGCCGAATAGCCTTTATCCGACTTGGCGATGAACATTCGTGCCAGCACGGCACCGGGTGTGCCGGAATGGATGATCGAGATGCCGCCTTTGTCATGAACGTAACCATTTTGACGACCCGCGATATCCCGTAGAATATCAAGAACGCGGGTTTCCCATGGAGCCAGCGTTATTTGCATCGGCGACGACTGGGCAGGCGAAGTTCCTTCGACCGTTAGAGTTGCCGTCACCGTTCCGCCCGAAGTGTTTGAAACCACGACCTTGGTCTCGCTGTTTTGAAACGGCAGCCACCAAAGCGTTTCCAGACGGCTCGATATAAATTTTGAAGCGTATACAAACTGTTCCGCCCAGATCAAACTATTCGCCGCATCCGTCATCCGAACTTGAGCTCCCAATTGTTGGCTTATGCCCGTGTAGGCGATCTTCATGCTGCCCTCCCGAAACTCATCCGCGGCTCCCGCAAGTAGCTCGTGCATATCCACATCGATATATGATGTCGCGGGAACACTTATGGGTGCAAGGTTAAGCCGCGTTCCGCTTAGGCTGTAAACGGTCGGCACTGCAAAGATCGGCTCCGCACCTTTGTTATTGAGCATCAGCGTAGTCGAGAGGTTGTCGCCAAGCGTAAAATAAGTAGCTGTCAGCTTGTAGGTTTCCGCCTCGGGAGCGAGTATATGTTCCGCGAGCGATGATGTTGGCTCTGCGCTGCAACAACTCACCTTACGTTTGCTCAACTCAATGAGGTCGGGCATGTTGAGACGCGGCTTTTGTTGCACGACTTGCTTTACCTCACGGCTCTCGGCATGGGTCTCAAAAAAACCGATCCCCGCGGCAATGAAAGCTATCCCGAGCGAGAGAAGGAAAATCGAACGACAGCGCCAAAATGGGGGGGGGCAATAAAAGGTTGACATTGCAAAGGCCTCCTGAGAGTGATGAGAAAACGAGTACCCGCTAGAAAAAATTTATACCAAATGAATAACCATGACCTTACGCCGCTTCCGTCAGGGTGTCAAGCTTTTTTATTTAGATCTCGATTGGGCCGGGGAACAAACCGAAATAGGGCGAGAAAAACGAAAAAAAGGAGAAGCCCGAAAGCGTCTCCCTTTTATGTACGTTTTTCGACGAGGTTCTTAGGTTCTCGTCCTGATCTTGTGAACCCCGATCTTCATCTTTACCATGTCCTCAATGGTCGCATTGGGATCGGCGGCCCGGGCATTGCGGACGAAATCGGCATCAATCTTGAAGATGCGGCATTTTACGATATCTTCGCTGTCGAGGTTGCTGAGACCAGCAGCTTTTAGTTCACCGAGGAATTCCGGGGTGACCTTAAAGATTCGGAACTTGATCAGATTTTCGAAGTCGTTATTGGCAAAGCCCATTTCGTGGACCTGACGAACATAATCTGCGTCAACCTTGAAAATTCGGGCCTTGACGAGGTCTTCCATATCAAGGTTTGGAAACCCGGATGCCCTCATTTCGGCCATAAATTTCGAATCGACCTTAAAGATCGTCGCTTTGAACAGATCTTCGACATCCAACTGGCCAAATCCGACGGACTTGAGATCGTCTGCCAGAGCGGTCGTCACATTTAGCAGGGCCGCAAACAGCAGCTTGCCGTCAACGCCGTCGTCATACTTTGACGATGCTTTTTCAAAATCAAATCCTCGAGCTTTCATCCCGCTGACGTAGCCGCTGTCGGGTGTGAATCGAAACGTCCCCGATCCCTTGCCGTTGACGAATGTTCCTTCGCAATCGACCACGCCTGCCTCGCGAACAAGACGGAAATTCACCTGGCCGTTTTGCGTCTGTTCGCGAGTGAGGCCCTGAAGTTCGTCAAAGGTGAAGCTCGAACCGTTTTGGCTGCGTCGGCCTCTTTCGGATCTTCGTTCGAAATTAAGCTGTATCTTGTTGTTGTCGCGCTTTTTGTCAGACCAATTTTCCGTCCGCCATTCCCCAGTCACGGTTGTCTGTGCGACGATGACGTACGAACCGATGACGATGACAATAAATAAAATACTAAAAAGGCTGTTTGTGATTTTCCGCATTAAGAATCCTCCGGTTTTGTTTCAATTTGAATGCAAGATTTGCGTTACAAATTGGAAACACCTCTCGGATGCGGTTTGTGACAAATAAATCGGGTGAGGAAGTTTACAAACTATGAAGTTAGGTCGCGAAAAGCCTGGTCGGAAAATTTGAAATGCGTCTCGTCATCGTTGCTGACCGCTCCATGTTTTCGATAAAAATTTATCGCGGGCGAATTCCAATCAAGCACCATAAAATCGATCCGCTCAAAACCACGTGAGGCCGCCAACTTAGCTATTTCTTTTATCATCGCCAGCCCGAGCCCGCTGCCACGATACCTGTCGTTGATATAGATGTCCTCTAGATACATGCCCCGCTGACCGCTAAAACTGGAGAAGTTCGGGTAAAATAGTGCGTATCCGATCGCCTTATCGTCGTCGAGAGCGATCAAACCTTCGACCGTGGTCTCGGGGCCGAAGATCGCATTGTGCAAACTCTCTTCGGTCACCGCGCAGTGATCGCTCAACTCTTCAAAAACGGCAAATTCATGGATGAGCATAACCACATCCGGAATATCATCGGGCTGTGTTTTCCGAATTGAGAATCCCATAAAGAAAGCCGAGCCTGAATATTAACAGGCTCGGCTATAAAGTTCATTTCCGGAGAGAATTTAAGGCCTTTTCCTTACCGGAGTAACTTTCTGCGGTGTTACATTCTGATCTTTTTTCAGCGAGTCGATCAGAGCGACGGCGTCCGCCTTGAACTTGTGATTGTCGGGTGCTGCACTGGCATATTTCTGAAGCAGATTTGCACCTTCCTGCAACTTTGTCTTGTCATCGTTGATATAGCCAATATTGACGAGACTCAGACCCGCCCCGGCTAACGCATCCAGATCATCGGGCGTGGTTTCGAGAATCGCTTTATAGGCTACTATCGCATTATCCGAATCACCGACGACTCTGTAAAGATCTGCCAATGTGAGACGGGCAGTCGCTTTCTTGGCAGCGTCAGTTTCAACTTTTACATACTCAGGAATAAGGATCGTCGCGGCCTCGATAGTTGCGGGATCGACCTGTTCGGTTCGAACCGCCATCTTAAATATGTCGACCGATCCGCGAAGCGTCCCCAGGCGGGTCGATTCAAAATTGGCTTTATCGACAATGTCAGCGGCCGGCGCACTTTTTAGAATATTCCACGACATTAGATAACCCGCAGATCCGTCAGCAAAATCCTGCTTAACTTTGGTAAAACTCGCAAACCTTTCGGACACATCCGGATTTTTGACGGACGTATTATAGTTGTCAACGCCGCGGGACATAAGGGCCGCACCACGGTTGTTATAAAGGATCGGGGCACTGCCGACATAATCCGGGTCGGCGGCGATACCCTCGTCATATTTCATCACTGCCAATTCATAATTCTTGGCGGTGAATGCCTCATTTCCGGCTTTAAGGGCAGCGTTAATGATCTCGTTGGCCTTAAGGGCTTTTTCGTTCTTTTCTTTTACTTTTTTGACCTCAGCCTCATATTCGGCCTGGGCCTTTTTCATTTCTTCAGCGGTGAGTGCCTTTTCGGTCGAACCTGGTTCGGCTTTGTCGGCAACCATTTTCCGAACTTCTTCTTCAGGCCACTTGTTTCCATCGCCCGGCGACATCGTGATCAAGATCCTTTCCTGCCCCGCCTTTACACCTGTGATGTAGGTTGGTGAAGCACCGGGAGCACTAACCGAAAAAATATAGCTAGGTCCCAACGCTAGTCCGGCAAAATTAAACTCACCTTTTTTGTTTGTTTTGGCTGGCGGGGCGTTTGCCTTAATATCCGATCGAAAAACCTCGACCAAGGCGTTCGCTACCGGCACACGCGCGCCGTCAGCATTCTGCATCTCGACCGTTCCGGAAACGGGAGCGTTCTGGGCGAAAATTGCGAAATTGCCGATAACGAACACGATACCGGCAATAAAAATTGAAATTAATGACCTGCGAAACATATAATCCTCCGATAATTCAGAAACAACCAATCATGGCCATCCTACGATGCCAAACCTCTTGTAAGGGTTTGATGTTTTTCACATATTCTAAACCAAACGGCACGAAATGCCGAAGCAAATTGCAGATAAAATAACGATAAACTTAAAAAGTATGAAAATTCATTAACTCTTGTCGCTATGTTATCTTATCTGTTCAAAATGCTTGGACAGGAACGCATCTATTAGACCAATGACTCAAAGAATTTATAACTTTAGCGCCGGCCCCGCAACCATGCCGCTGCCCGTTCTGGAAAAAGCGCAAAGCGAAATGCTTTCGCTCGGCGGGATCGGGATGAGCGTAATGGAGATCAGCCACCGTTCGATGCAGTTTGAGGCAATACTTGCGGGGGCCGAAAACGGGCTTCGAAAATTGCTCAATGTTCCCGATAATTTTAGGATCCTTTTCTCGCAGGGTGGTGCTTCGCTCCAATTTTCGATGGTTCCGCTCAATTATCTTTCGGCCGGTCAAACGGCTGATTACGTGATAACCGGATTTTGGGGCCGTAAAGCCTTGACCGAAGCCAAGCGTTGCGGGAATATCAATGTAATTTACTCCTCGGCAGATAGCGGATTTTCCACTCTGCCCCATCAAGATGAATTGAATTTTTCCCCAGACGCACAATACATCCATTATGTAGCAAATGAAACGATCGAAGGTGTGGAATTCAACTACGAGATCGATGGCGGCGGCATTCCGGTAATTAGCGATATGTCATCGAACATCATGTCCAGGCCGATAGATTTTGATAAATACGCCTTGATCTATACCGGAGCTCAAAAAAATATTGGCCCGAGCGGTTTGGCTGTCATTTTTATTCGGGAAGATATGCTCGAAAGATCACCCCGAGATTTGCATTCGCTGCTAAATTACCGGACGATCGCTGAAAATGGATCGATGGCCAATACGCCAAACACCTGGGCTATCTATATGGTGGGTCTTGTTTGCGAATGGTTAAAAAATGAGGGCGGTGTTGCGGCAATGCATCTGAAAAATCAGGAAAAAGCTGCGCTTTTATACAACGCGATCGACTCAAGCGACGGCTATTACAATGGCCACGCCGACCGTAGCGTTCGCTCATTGATGAACGTCACATTTCGCCTGCCAACGGCTGATCTTGACGAGCGATTCTGTAGCGATGCAGCCGCAAGCGGGCTCGATGGCCTAGGAGGACACCGTTCGATCGGTGGTGTGCGTGCATCGATTTATAATGCCTTTCCGCGTGACGGCGTCGTGGCTCTAATAGATTTTATGCAGGATTTTGCTCGACGGCACGGTTGATTAATTCCTGTAATTCCCCTTCGTCGCGTTCAGCTACCGTCCGAAGATCAATAATTACGTGATCATCGGCGATTCGCGTGATGACTGGCGGCGTCGAATTTCTAAATCGATGTTCGAGATTCGCAGTCGAAATCTTTTTATGAGACAAAGCTATGAGCTTTGTTGCAAGGCGAACTGCTGGCGCAGCGCCTCCGCCAATAGCCGATTCGCCGTCCATCAATTCTATTTTCAGATCGCCCGAACTGGTCAATAGCTCGGAAAAACGCTCAGCCCGTTTCTCGATCTCTTCGAGTGAAAGCGAAAGCATTTTGAGAACCGGAACTTCGAACATTGCGGCGCCGCAGCGATATGGTTCGAGAGTCGCATCGAGTGCCGCGTAAGTCAATTTATCAACCCGGAGCGCACGATAGAGAGGATGTTTTCGCAACCGTTCGACAAACTCTGATTTGCCCGCGATTATGCCGGCCTGTGGCCCGCCAAGCAGTTTGTCACCGCTGAATGTGACAATGTCCGCTCCCGCGATGACAGAACTGCCCACAACCGGCTCATCGCCCAACCCGGCGTCGGTCAGATCAATCAAGGCTCCGGATCCGATATCCTCGTAAAGCAAAATACCCCGGTCATGAGCAAGATCAGCCAGATCAGCCAGCGACGGCATAGCGGTAAATCCGACAATCCGATAATTGGACGGATGAACCCGGAGGATCATCCGAGTACTTTCGTTTATCGCATTCTCGTAATCCGCGAGCTTTGTGCGATTTGTCGTGCCGACTTCACGCAGCGTGCCGCCTGATTGCTCCAGCACATCGGGCACGCGAAAATCGCCCCCGATCTCAACAAGCTCACCACGAGAAATGATCACCTCGCCGCCGGATGCAAACGCTGTCAAAACAAAAAAAGCCGCCGCCGCACAATTGTTTACGATCAGAACGCTTTCAGCGCCGGTCAATTCAGCAAGCATTGCCTCGGCTCGCAGCCCGCGTTTGCCGCGTTTTCCCGCCCCAAGATCGTATTCGATCGTGCAATATCCGGAAGCGCCGTCCGCCACTGCCTGGCGTGCTTTGTCCGACAAGGGGGCACGGCCAAGATTTGTGTGAATTACAACTCCGGTCGCATTTATGACTCGATGGATACCAGTTTGGCTTTCGGAACGCCAAACCTCGTCTAATCCATCCTCAACAAGGGCAAGCAAATCGCCTTTTGTCTGGCCGTTTTCGCTTATTCCGATCGAACGTCGGACATTTTCTATCAGATTTCGAATAAGTTGAGAGGTGTGTTCAGCGCCGGCAATCAAACCAATTTCGCGGGCAGTTTTCGTTCGAAGCACCTCGTCAACCGAGGGCAGATTGCGTAAAAGCGAATTCGATGTCGTTTTTTTTTCAGACGGCATCCATTTATCTTAACTGAAATATTGAACAAAAACGCGGAAATTGCCCCCCGTTAGGAATATTCTTTAAATGGGCAATCCTCGCGCCCACCTCCCCAAGGAAACTAAACGATATGGCAATTGGAAACAAAGTTTACGGATATACGCGATCAAAGATCGACGAAACGGCAGAATTGGATCAAAAACTTAGCCGTCTCGAGGACGACATTCGAAAACTCAAGATCGACTTTGATATTTATTTTAACGGTGCGACAAAACGTCCGCCGCTCGAGGCGCGCGCTCGACTCGATTCCAATATTAAACGCATCGCGGATAATCGAAACATGAGCTTTGCTCAGCGATATCATTTCAACACGCTAGTTTCGAGGTTCACGTCCTATCGCGAATTATGGCGGCGGATGCTAAAAACCAAAGGTGAAGAACTCGTCTAAACACGCAAAAAAGCGAACCTCGCCACGAGATTCGCTTTTTTTAATTATCAAGTTAAAACTAAACTACTCGACCTTCATTACATTTTCCGCCTGCGGCCCTTTCGGACCCGACGTAACTTCAAATTCGACCTCCTGACCCTGGATCAAGGTCTTGTAGCCATCGCCGGTAATTGAGCTGTAATGCACGAAAATATCCTGTTCACCCGTCTGTTCGATAAATCCATAGCCTTTGGCGTTGTTAAACCATTTGACCTTGCCGATAGTCTTTGACATCACGTTGTAAATCCTCCTAAAACTTAAAACCAATAAACCTTCCGGCATCGTTCTATTGAACGCGGGCGGAAAACATACCACACTCCGACCCGACCTGAGCTGGGAGCCTAGAGTGCGATAAACATCTATGTTTCACGCAATTTGGCTAAAAGACCCGGATCTGTGACCGCAAGAACCTTGTTAGCTTTTTTTCATTTTGTGTTGATAGACGAATGGAAATTTAACCAAATCTCAACGTTCTGTCAAGAGAATTGTTTGTATTTTTGCTCAAATAGCCCGAAAATTGACTTAAATAAATCAATAGCTCAAGATAAACCCAACATTTATCGAGAAAATAGATTAATTTATGTCATCAGATTACGGCAAAAATGCACTGCTTTCGTACAATGAATATTTGAAAGTACGTGACCTTTTGAACCTCCAGCAAACGCTATCGCATCCGACCAGCCACGACGAATTGCTTTTCATCATTATTCACCAGACCTATGAGTTGTGGTTCAAACAAATCCTTCACGAACTCGACGCCACGATCAAATGGATCGACGAGGGGCGGATGTATCGAGCGAACCACAGCCTCCGAGGCGTCGTTTCGATCGAAAGGATACTTGTAACCCAGATCCATGTTCTGGAATCGATGGCTCCCATCGGGTTTCTTGAATTCAGAGACAAGCTCAATCCGGCGAGCGGGTTTCAGTCGATGCAATTTCGTGAATTGGAATTTGTCTCAGGTGCGAAGGACGAGAAAATATTATCGACATTTAAACACGACGAGTTTGCCTTCGAAAGATTGACTAATAGATTTAACGAGCGAACGCTGGCCGACGCATTTTGGGATCTCGCGAAACGAAACGAGTTCGCGATCGAAAATCACGAAGATCGGGTTAAAACGATCGTCGAAATTCTTTCTCAGCCCGAAAAATATGCCGAACTCTATAACATGCAGGATCTGTTGATCGAGCATGACGAACTGATCATTTCCTGGCGCTACAACCACATCCTGATGGTCGAACGCATGCTCGGCATGAAACGCGGCACCGGCGGGTCCGAAGGGGTTGGCTATCTGATGACGACGCTCACGAAAAAATTCTTCCCCGAGATATGGGAGGCAAGAACGCATTTGCGCATATGACGAGATTGTGGAACTCATTTCCCCTGCTTCCTGGATGACAAGCCGACTTTGACCTTATCCTCGGCGGCCACGAACATTCTCTTCTGCAATCTGCTTCAAACGGCACGCCGATATTCAAGATGACCGCCGATGCCCGCGAACTTGGTAAATTTAATCTGATTTTTGACGCCATGACCAAACGCGATGTCCTGTCGATCTTGCCATTTAACAATCCGATCGTGAAAGTCGAAATTGAAGGCAAGGTTCTAAAAGATTTACTCGAACACGGCGTCGCACGCAGCGGCCCCGGCGAAGACAGTGAGCCGGGCCGATTTCCGCAAATATCTGGTCTAAAATTTGAATACGACCCGAAAAAACCGGCTGGCAGCCGGATCCTATTTATCAAGGTCGCTGGTAAGACAGTTACCGATGAGGCAGTTTATACGATCGCCACGTCTGACTTTCTGGTCTCGCGTTCGGGTGATGGATACACGATGTTCAAGGAAGGAAAGGTTGTTACCGATGCAGCGACCGCACCAAAAGACTCGGATGCTTTTGAAACAGCCATACGATCAGTTGCAAATTCGACGATTGCGCCGGTTTTAGAAGGGCGGATCGTTCGAATACCTTGAGCTATTTGCTTTCATTACCAAGCCGATCAACACTTTTTACAATTACTTTTTCTACCTTTCTGTCTGCGGACAACGACATTGACGTCTCGCTGGCGGGCAAGACCGAATAGCTCCAGCCTGATTTATCTTTGGCATAAACGACGAACCAGAACGCTTTTTTCGGGCCCTGTTCGCTCCATTTAATGCGGACAAAATCGCCGTCTCGGGCAACAGAAACTTTAGGCGACGCAGGTTTATTGGTCTTGATCCAGGGAAATGCCGGTGATATCGCATCGCGCCGGTAAATCGACTCGGTGAGCTTATTCTGAATTCCGCCAAGGTCGTTTCTCAATGATTTTTGGCTAAAGAATATCGCACCGCTGTCGGTATTTTTGCGAGTGACCGCGATCTGCGAAGCTATTTCGTCGGCGTTAAATGTCGGCGTTGAGCCGATGCGATATGCGGCGACACCGGGCCAGATATGGCGTTTTTTTGTATTTTGGGAGCGCCACCAGTCGAGCAAAACCGGAAAGCTTACTCCTTTTCGCGCGGTTTCCCAATAAAGCTGAGGCGAAAAATAGTCGACCGTCCCATCCTG
>JBGTCS010000045.1:0-1591 GCA_041748715.1 Pyrinomonadaceae bacterium
GCCGTGAATAAGGCTTGCACCGCCGCGAATCGCCGAAGCGAGATGGATCGATTCGGTCATCTGTTCCATATTCGACCCGTTTTCCAAACACGAATTGGTAAAAGCGTCGATGCAATACGGACACTGAACCGTAACTGCCACGGCCAGCCCGATGAGCGCTTTCTCACGCTTGGTCAATTCCCCTTCGGCCTGGCACGCCTGATACCAGTCGAGAAATTTTGCAAAAAGTTCGGGTTTATATTTAGCGATATCGCCAAAACGACCGAGATCCTCTTCGTTGTAATAATGCATATTTAACCACCTCTAACCGGGCGTATAAAAACAATGCTTTGCTCCAAGCTAACAACAGCCATCATCGGCACAGAGTTCGCCAGAAAGGTCGGTCGCATTGTAATCCATTCCTTTCGTTTCCCGCGGATGACGTTTTGCCGTTCGCCGGCAGTCAAACTCGGCGGCATCGCCCAACTCGATGTTTTCTATCGGTGAGACAGCGATCATCTGTGAGGCGTACGGCTCGCGGTTATAGATCTGAAAGGTCTTGTCGCAGACTGCCATCCTCGCTCCGCGTTCCAGCACATGCCCGTCGTCATCAATAACCTTTTTCCACGGCCCCTTATAAATAACGGCCTGATTTCGTTCGCGGCACTCGCCTTGTTTGCCCTTGTACGCGACCACGGTGACGGAACAAAATTCGATCCCTTCGACCACGCGCCACGGCTTTTCATCACGCTTGACGATCTCGATCCCGTAAAAGCCTGCATTTTCAAACGCCTCGATAAACAGATCTTCGCGAAACGCACCGGAAATACACCCGGACCACAGTTCGGGATCAGCCTGTAGATGTTCGGGAACATCCTCGTCCGCAACGATATCTGAGATGGCCACCCGGCCGCCGCGTCTTAGAACGCGAAACATCTCGGCAAACATTTGCTCTTTGTCCTCAGGCCTGACCAGATTTAGAACACAGTTTGACAGTATGACGTCAACCGAATCGTCGGCGACCATCGGTTTTTCGGATCGGGCCTTTGTTACGAAAGCGTCAAAACGAGTCAGACCTTCGGCATTCGTAATCGCGTTTTCGGCCAAGTAATCGTCAACTGCCTTGAGGTCGAGCTTGAGATCCTGAATACGGCCATAATTAAACTCGACGTTTGCGTAGCCAATCCTGGACGCCATCTCGGTTTGATATTTACCGGCGAGCTCGAGCATTTCGGTGTTTGTGTCGACACCGATCACGCGACCCGTTTCCCCAACGATCTGAGAGGCGATATAACAGATCTTTCCGCCGCCCGAACCCAGATCGAGGACCGTTTCACCGGCGTTCACAAACGCGGATGGATCACCGCACCCGTAGTCTCGCTCTATGATCTCGGCGGGCAGGATCTTGAGGTATCGCGGGTCATACTCGACCGGACAGCAAAGAGCGTCTTCTTTTTTATTAGAGGCGGCGCCGTATCGAGCACGGACCGCGTTATCTACATCAAATGCCATATTAATCATCTTAACAAACCCCGAATAAAATTTAGGTTTCTCGAAAATTCTTAAGTAAAATTTATGAGGCCGCAGCGAGATCTGATATTCCTAAAATCAC
>JBGTCS010000046.1:0-4493 GCA_041748715.1 Pyrinomonadaceae bacterium
CGCGATATTTCAGAGAATGTGAGCCCCGATGTGCTGTCGCTGCTGGAGAGCTACAACTATCCCGGCAATGTCCGTGAACTCGAAAACGTTATCGAACGTGCGGTTGTTATCGCTCCGAGCGACGAGATCACGGTCGAATGCTTGCGGCCCGAGCTACGAGACCCGGAACTCGGTGTGCAAATGATGGCCGAGACCGAAGGGGTTTCGAGCGACATTGATATCGCCCGCGGTGTGAGTTTCTACGACGAGGTCAAAAAATTTGAGATCGATCTGATACGCCGGGCCCTGGATCAAACCGGCGGCCACCAGTCGCGCGCCGCCCGCCTCCTCGGCCTAAACGCAACCACGCTTAATTCCAAGATTAAGGGCTATAACATCTCGCGATCGGATTAGTTTTTTTAGCAACAGCTAAAAAGCTTGTTCGGCCAAGAAATCACTTTCGGCTGATCCCTAATTTAACAGGTATTTAGAATAGGTCTCTGCTTAATCGCGAATCGCGAATTCTCAAATATTGCGAAGAAATTCAGATATATGGACTTTTCTACGAAAATTTTTGTATTTTCACGATAAACGACTTCCGGAATGTGAAGTTGGCGGCGAATTATCCTGATGCGAATCTATAACTTACAGTTCTCTGCTGCAAGGTCGCTATTTATGGCATCAAATTTGCTCATAAGCCTAAAAAATACCCTAGTATTTTACTAACTTTGAACCAAAATATACTTGAACCAGGAAGCTTGCCTAGAAAAGACGGCGATCTCCTGAAGAGAAAATGACGGCAATTATTTTTTCGACGTTTCCAGGTCGTTCGGATATTTGGCCAATTGAATAATTCATATAAACGGCACTTTTTTTAGTGAGATTCTGACAATTTCTTGAGGAGGAAAAAATGAGAAAGTTTACCAAATTTTTGATAGTCGGTCTGGCGCTTTTAATGACCCAGATCGCTATCCATGCGCAAACGAATGGCTCGATGTCCGGGACCGTTACGGATCCGAGCGGAGCGGTTGTGCCGGGAGCAACCGTGACGGTTATAAATTCTGCCACCGGAGCGGAACGTAGTGCGGTCGCCAGCAGCACCGGAGCCTTTGATTTCCAGGCACTTCAGCCCGGTAATTATACAGTCTCGGTTGAAGCATCCGGCTTTAGAAAGGCCGTCGCACGCAATATTGTCGTTTCGGTTTCTACCGCATCACAGGTCAACATACCCTTAGAGGTTGGATTGGCTGGTGAGGAGGTGACGGTGACAGCCGTTCAGGAAACCATCAATACATCCAGCCCATCGCTGACCAACGTCATTACAACAAAACAGGTGGCCGATCTGCCGCTCTCCGGCCGAAATCCGCTTGAACTAGCCGGGCTTCAGGCCGGTATCGCTGTAAATGGTGATAACGTTCGCGGTTCGTCGATCGCTGGTCTTCGTCAATCGGCCACAAATGTCACACAAGACGGTATCAACGCAATGGACAACTTCGTTAAAACAAGTTCGTTGTTTGCGATCAGCACTCCGTCGTTGAACTCAACCGCAGAGATGAGCATCACGACCGGTACAGTAGGTTCCGAGGCTGGACGCGGCGTCGGACAAGTTACCCTGGTTACCAAAGGTGGATCGAATGATTTCCACGGCGGTATCTTTTACATGAATAAGAATGATGCAACTCAGGCCAATTCATTCTTTAATAACGCTCTGGGAACGCCACGCCCCCGTCAGAACCAGCACTTCTTTGGTTTTGATATCGGCGGTCCGATCTATTTCCTTAATTTTGGCGAAGGAGTTCCCAAACTTTTCAAAGGTAAAGATAAAGCATTCTTTTTCTTTGCTTACGAAGGGTTTCGAGATAAATTTTCGGTTACCCGTAATCGAACAGTGCTAACCCCTGAGGCGCGGCAAGGTATTTTCCGATACACAGGCTCCAATGGCGCCCTACAAACCGTCAATTTGCTTGCGATCGGTAATCAAAACACTCTAAATCCGATCACAGGTGCGATCATCGCTACCACGCCGCTGCCAAATAACACCGATGTTGGTGATGGATTTAACACGGCCGGTTTTCGATTTAACGTCAATGGCGTAAGCAACAATGATAAATATGTTGGACGTTATGATCATCAACTGGTCCAGAATACTCGGGCAGGCTCACACAAATTTGAGTTTGTTTACAACTACTTTAATACCATTTTGACACCCGATACCTTTAACGGCCTCGAAGCACCATTTCCTGGTTTGGTTAGCTCCAAACAGGGCGGCCCTCGAAGTCTGGTAACCGGTGCGCTGGTTTCAAATTTCGGCAGCAACATGACCAATGTTTTTCGGATCGGCCGTCAATGGGCTCCGGTTGGCTTTTTGCTTGAATCTGATCCGACGACCCCATTCATCGGTTTTGAGGGTATAACCCTCCCGTACGCGGGCGGCGGTTTCCAGTCGCAGGGTCGCGACACTCAGGTGTGGAACGTCAAGGACGACTTTTCGTGGTCAAAAGGTAAGCATTTAATCCGTTTTGGCGGCGATTATCAGCGAATTTTTGCTGACACCTTTAACGATGCGGGTATCAATCCCTTTATTACATTAGGAACGCCGGCCCATAACTCTGGTAATATTGCTGACACTAGTTTTCCGTTCTCCTCTGCGGCAAACAGGACGTCGGGCCGCCAGGTGTTTGCCAACATTGTTGGTAATCTTTCGAGGGCCTCGGCAACGTTCAATGTTCAGAGCCCTTCATCAGGATTTGTGCTAGGTGCGACACGTGAGAGAGTGATACTTCAGAAAGATCTCGCTCTGTACGTTCAGGATCAGTGGCGTGCCCGCAATAATCTGACGCTCAACTTTGGTGTGCGTTGGGATTATATGGGCGTTCCGACGGTCCCGAATGGCCTTAGTATTCAGCTTGCGGACCATCGAGATATTTTTGGTGTTTCTGGATTTGGGAATCTCTTTAAACCAACGGCTCCGGCTGGAGCTGCCCCGGCAATAGGCAAGCTAGATTTCGTTAGCGGTAACACAGGTCGCGGATTGTACAACAATGACATGAACAATTTTGCTCCCTTTATCGGATTTGCCTGGTCACCGGAATTCAATAGCGGTCTCGGTCGCCTTCTCTTCGGTGGAACCGGTAAGAGTTCGATCCGGGGCGGATATTCGATCAGTTATTTGCGTGACGGGTTTACGGTTATCAGCAATGCGTTGGGTGTCGGTACGACAAACGCGGGACTTATCCAGGCGTCGGCGAATAACACTCCGACGGGCGTCTTAACATCCGCGGGTGTACCGCTTCCGGTTCCATCCTTCGTATTGCCGATAACTGACCGGGCGAATAACCTGATCAATTCAACCAATGGGCAGTGGGCAATCGATCCAAATCTTCGTACCCCGTATGTACAGCAATGGTCATTTGGGTATGAGAGAGAGATTATGGCGAATACTGCCTTTGAGGTACGTTATTCTGCAAACCACGCTGTTAAGGTTTTTCGTGCGGTAGATTTCAATGAAGTTAACATCTTTGAGAACGGATTTTTACAGGAATTTCTAAAGGCCCAATCAAACCTGGCGATCAACGCTGCTAATGGAGCACCAGGAAACTTTGGAAACGTGAATCCGGCACGGGGAACCGTTCCTCTACCGATCTTCTCGGCGTTCTTTACCGGAGCGACCGCATCGAATAGTTTTCAGAACACAACTTTCGTGAGCAATCTCAACAATAATAACGTTGGTTCTATCGCTTCCACGCTTGCCTTTAGCAACATTTATCGGACGGCTCGTGAAAATCCGGCGAACGGCATTCCGGCAAATTTCTTTGTCGCCAATCCGAATGCATTTTTCTCCAGACTGTTAACCAATGACGCTATGTCGAATTATCATTCGTTACAGGTTGAGTTGAGACGGCGATTTTCGTCCGGACTTCAGTTCCAGGCTGACTATACGTTTAGCAAGGCATTGACTGACGCTCCGGATGCTCAGGGAAATAATCAGACCACGCTCGAAAACTTCCGTACATTGCGGGACAAGAGCCTCGACTATCGTCGTTCGAATGACGATCAAACCCATCGGTTTGTCGTAAACGGTACCTACGACCTTCCTTTTGGAAAAGGCCGTAAGTATTGGAGCGATTCGAACGGGTTTATAAATCAGGTGATCGGCGGTTGGACCTTCGGCGGCATCGGAGCCTGGTCAACAAGGAACCCGTTCTTTATTACCTCCGGTCGGACCAGCTTTAACGCGACGCCTGCTGGAACTTTGGCGAATAACCTGCCAGCTCAGCTAATCGGTATGTCGTTCGAAGAGTTTAAGAAGAATGTAGGAGTCTTCAGGACACCGGCCGGCATATTCTGGTTTAACCCGGCCCTGCTGGACATCACTCTTAACTCGGCCGGCCGAGTGCTCAGCTCAACCCTCAAACCGGGATTGATCGGACAGCCTGATCCTGGCAAATTTGGAAACTTTCCGCAGAATAGCCTTAATGCGGGAACATTCTTTAATTTAGATACGAGCCTCGTTA
>JBGTCS010000047.1:0-1945 GCA_041748715.1 Pyrinomonadaceae bacterium
CGCGATATTTCAGAGAATGTGAGCCCCGATGTGCTGTCGCTGCTGGAGAGCTACAACTATCCCGGCAATGTCCGTGAACTCGAAAACGTTATCGAACGTGCGGTTGTTATCGCTCCGAGCGACGAGATCACGGTCGAATGCCTGCGGCCCGAGCTACGAGACCCGGAACTCGGAATGCAAATGATGGCCGCGACCGAAGGGGTTTCGAGCGACATTGATATCGCCCGCGGTGTAAGTTTCTACGACGAGGTCAAAAAATTTGAGATCGATCTGATACGCCGGGCCCTGGATCAAACCGGCGGCCACCAGTCCCGTGCCGCCCGGCTGCTGGGACTCAATGCAACCACTCTTAATTCCAAGATCAAAGGCTACAACATCTCGCGGACGGATTAGGGCGGATGCGTGGGACACCCTTTAAATGGCAGTTCCACTGTATGATTCGGAATATTACCAAGAGGTTTAGCCGTCAACCTTAAATTCATCATCAGCGAGCACCTGATTAAAATTAAAATTTGTTAGATCCATCGTCCACGTATAGGACGTGGTCCCGTTGCGGGTCAGCATTTCAAGATATATTTCGTAATTATGCGGCAGCATTAATTTAGTTTCTTCGGCAAATCCCGAAAATTTCTCGACCATTTTGTATCTCGTTTCACTCTGCCGTGACGACTGGTCGACCGAGAGACCCTGGCCGCCTGAGATGGTTCGTTTATATTCGGTCCGGACGTGTCGGAACGTAACCGGATCGAAGAAAAAAGCGATGTCTAGGTCGGAACCTTTTTTGGGATTGTATTCGAATTTGAGAAGCTCGACGCCGTCCACCTTTGTCCTGCCCTTGCGGCTTAATTTAGCGGTTCTTACATCGTGGGTAAGCAGTTCCCAGCTCGTCGAAAGGACTCCGCCCAGAATGCCGGATCGAAACGTTTTCTCGTTTACTCGCAGAAAACCACCGAGGACCGTGTACTCGCCCGGCCGGACAAATCCCACGCTAAAAGCGCTTCCGTCAAATCCGAGTTTTTCGTACGGATAGTCGGAATTGTTGAATTTCATTCCGATCATGCTTTTTTCTGCTTGCGAAGCTAAAACAACAATTCCCTCGGCCCGCCCTTCGCCACGGCCTTTAAAAACCGCTTGGCTTGTCCCAACGATCGTGATCGATTTAACAGCCTTTCTGGCTTCGGCCGTACCGATTGAGTCAAGATGTTTTGCCAAAATTTCAGTCGTTGATAAATTGTCGTCAATATCTGGTACAGCGGCTGCGATTTCCGACGGTGCAAAGTAACTTGAAAGAACTAAAATGATTAATGAGAACGATACGGTTACGCTTTTAAGAGTTTTCATAATATACCTCTGGACTTGTCATAAAACGTCGACCCTGACAATTTTGCTGGTGGAAAAAAGGTGTTGCCTCCCGGAAGAGGCAACACCCGACCTCGCGGTCTGATCGACCGCTTAGAATCAAAATTCTAAGCGAATGGCAAACTGCATTATTCTCGGATCATACTCACTTCCCGGCAGGATTTTGCCGAAATTGGATGAGCCGATATTGAAAATACCACTTTGCTCGCCGACAAACAGATTTACATTGTTGAGTACATTGAATGCCTCAGCACGAAACTGGAAATTGAACTTTTCGCCAAAGCGAACGTTCTTGATCAGCCCCGCGTCCCAATTGTAATACCATGGCCCTTCGATAAAGTTGCGACCCAGATTGCCCGTCTCACCGGCCCCGTTTCGGAAGAACACCTGGCCGGGAAATGCCGGATTTGCGGGCGTAGCCGTAAAGCTTCCCGCAGTTGCCGTACCGGCACCGGGTCCGCCCGTGGGTGCGATCGCCGACGGGTTGATCCAGTAGATCACACCATTGACGTCGAATCGGCCGATCAGGTCCTTGATCTGATCGCTCGTAAGATTTGAGAAAGCCGTTTGCCGTCCCGATCTTCCG
>JBGTCS010000048.1:0-5198 GCA_041748715.1 Pyrinomonadaceae bacterium
GATCGCCTCGCGGATCGTCATCTGCAGCGCTTCGTGGATGTTTTTGCCTTTGTATTTGACGTCGAGTATCTCCTGCTTAAAACGCATCCCTCGACAATCCTCGCACGTAAGTTCGACATCCGCCAAAAACTGCATTTCGATCGTCACCGTGCCCGAACCCTGGCAGATCTCGCATCGTCCGCCCGGAACGTTAAACGAAAAATGCGATGCATTGTATCCCTTGGTCTTGGCGGTGTTGGTTGAGGAAAACACCTCGCGGATCGCGTCATAGGCTTTTATATAAGTGGCTGGGTTTGACCGCGGCGTGCGGCCGATCGGTGATTGATCGACGAGGATAATATCGTCAACCAGATCGGAGCCAGTGATCTCTTTGAAAAATCCGACATGTGCATTCCATTCGCCCCGCTTCTTTTTGAGACCGGCGAATAAAACATCGTGAATAAGGGTCGATTTTCCCGAACCGGATACGCCTGTGATGCAGACGAGCATGTCGAGCGGAATGTCGACCGAAATATCTTTTAGATTATGTTCGCGGGCACCTGTGATCGAGATCTTTCGCTTTGTAACGGGCCGGCGTTTTTGCGGGACCTTGATCTCGGTATCTCCGCGAAGGTATTTGGCTGTCAGCGACGTCTCGCTTTTTAACAGTTGCTTGAAATTGCCGGCAAATACAAGTTCGCCGCCAAATTCACCAGCATGCACGCCGATATCAACAATATGATCAGCGGCCCGCATCGTCTCTTCGTCGTGTTCGACAACGAGGACCGTGTTGCCAATGTCGCGCAGATTTTCGAGAATTTTGATCAGCCTGGAATTGTCACGCGGGTGCAGCCCGATGCTTGGTTCGTCAAGAACATATAGCGTGCCGACGAGCAGGGAACCGAGATTGGTCGCGAGCTGGATTCGCTGAGCTTCGCCGCCGGACAGCGTTGCCGCTAGCCGGCTGAGCGTCAAATAATCGAGCCCTACCTCGACCAGAAACTTTAATCGGCGGCGAATTTCGAGCAAAAGTTTGTCGGCGATCTGAGCCCGTTCGGGATCGAGCTTAAGTGATTCAAAAAACGGATAAGCGTCGCTGATCGACATTTCGACGATCTCGGGAAGCGACCGCATTCCGATCTTTACGTCACGTGCCTCTTGCCGCAGACGCTGGCCATCGCAACTCGGGCATTTTGTATAACCGCGAAATTTGGCCAGAAAGACGCGGACATGCAGCTTGTATTTTTTTGTTTCGAGCCACTCAAAAAATCCTTTGATCCCACGCCAGCCTTCGTCGCCGTAGATAATGCAATTTTGCTGATAATCGGGCAGGTCGGCGAACGGCGTACCCATGTCGATGTTGGCTGACGCCGCGTATTTTACAAGCTCTTTTTGGGCCCAGGCATGCGTCGGGCGGGTGAAAGGTTCGACGGCTCCTGCCTTGAGAGAAATCAGCGGATTTGGGATCACGAGGCCGTAATCAATGCCGATCGTGTTACCAAATCCCTGACAGGTCGGACAAGCTCCGTATGGCGAATTAAAACTAAAAAGGTGCGGCTCGGGCTCTTCGTACCGCGTTCCGTCGTATTTACAGACGAACTGATCGGAGAATTTTAGGGAGAGCGGACACTCCTGTCCGCTTGTGTCTTTTGAACGGGCGGACAGGAGTGTCCGCCCTCCCGCAGTTTCGATAATTGCTGCATGCCCCTCGCGAAAACACGTTTCGAGCGAATCGACCAGCCTTTGACGGATATCCGTAGATGCGGCGAGGCGGTCGATCAATACAAATGTATTATCGAAATTGTCGAATGGATAATCTTCGGGCTTTTGCAGCTCGATCATCTGGCCATCGCGAAAAAGCCTTGAAAATCCCTGCTGCAAAAGCGAGATCAGGAATGCCTGGGTGCTGAGATCTGAACTTTTGGCCGCACTATGCCCTTGCTTACGCGCGGGCTTCTGCACTCTGGCAGTTTTTACTAATGACCGTGAAACCTCGTCTTGTATAGGAAAAAGAACATAAAATCGGGTCCCGTCCGATAGCTTTTCAAGGATCTCGTCCGCCGCCGACTCGGGCGAATCTTTTCTTACCTCGCGCGAGCAAACGTGACAGATCGTCGTGCCCGCACGTGCAAACAGGAGCCGAAGATAATCATAGATCTCGGTCTGCGTCGCAACCGTCGAGCGCGGATTCTTAGTCGAATTCTTCTGCCGGATCGCGATCGCCGGAGAAATGCCGACTATCTCATCGACATCCGGTTTATCCATTCGCTCGAGAAACTGCCGTGCGTAGGCCGAAAGCGACTCAACATACCGACGCTGCCCTTCGGCGTAAAGCGTATCAAATGCGAGAGACGATTTGCCGGATCCAGAGACACCGGTGATCACAGTCAGTTTATTGATCGGCAGCGAGACCGTGATGTTTTTAAGATTATGGACGCGGGCACCGCGAACGATGATTTGTTCCTCTTTTGATTTGGCAGCCTGCATAGTAAAGATTTCGGCCTATAGGGCAATTGGCTATTTTACCAAATTCAAATTGACGGAACAAAAAGGGAATATTAGCTCAAAGTTTTGTAATCTTATGGATACTATGAAGCCTTTTTTCCTTGCAGTTTTGATTATCGCCGCCGGAACTCTCGGTGTCTGGCTGTCGCGATCGGCCAGCACAAATAACATTGAGACGCCGGCAAATACTAACAATATGACTGACGAAAGGCAGCCGGTGCTTGTCGAATTATTTACGTCCGAAGGGTGTTCGAGCTGCCCGCCGGCCGATAGGGTCCTGACGACGCTGCAATACGACCAATTGGTCCCAAACGCCGAGGTCATTACACTGGCTTTTCACGTTGATTATTGGAATTATCTTGGCTGGAAGGATCGTTTTTCATCGTCTGCCTTTTCGGACCGGCAGGCGGCGTATGCCCGACATTTTAAGATAAATTCGAGCTACACACCGCAGATGATCGTCGACGGATCGTTCGAGTTTGTCGGTTCAAACCGTGCCAAGGCAAATCAGATAATAGCGGCCAGATCATCACAGGCCAAAACGCCGGTCAACCTTGACCTCAAAGGAAATCGTTTGACTGTCTCGATAGCGGATATCCCGCCCCACGCGGATGCAACGGTTTATCTTGCCACGGCCGAGAGCAAGCTGATCACAAAGGTCGGCGGCGGCGAAAATTCGGGCAGCACGCTCGAACACACGGCGGTCGTGCGCGATCTTTTATCGCTAGGAACGCTGAAAAGTAACTCCAAAAGCTTTAACACCGAACGCGACGTTCCGGCAAAATCCGATTGGAAAGTGGAAAATTTAAAATACGTGGTTTTTGTTCAGGAAAACGCCAGCCGAAAGGTGCTGGCCGTTAAGCAGATCGCAAGGTGAATTACCAGCGATTATCGTATTGGGTAAAATTGTCCCGCCACGTGTCGTTGGCATCGTAAACGAGGATCGGGATCGTACCTTCCATCTTTACCTCAGAATTTATATCGCGTCTCAGCCTGTATGTTCGCCCTGACGGCGAACAGACTGTCAACGTCACGAGTTGCTCAACGATCTTTGAGATTGCGGCAAATCGCCAATCGGTGCGCGAGCGAACGAGAAGTCGAGAGCCGACGCCCAATTGTTCAAGAGTTATTTGAGTTTTGGCAGCTTCCAAGATTTTCTGCGCGACGCGTAAATTTGCTTTGGCATTTGAACGAGATACGGATTTTTTGCGGGCGATAGCCAGGCGACAATACGTTCCAAATTTCGCCTTTCCATGGCTGTGCATCCCGAAGTCCCGCTGGTTGGACTGCTCCAGATATGCAGGAATATGCATGAGCCGCGACCGGGTTCGACGGGATAGGTGTTGTAGGCGACGAAAACTCCAAGTTCGTACTGAGTTCCCACATCCAACATTTTTTCAGAACTTTTCCAGTCAAAATTACCAACCTGCATCCGGTTGACGATGCGATTGTAAAAACTCGATCTTATGTCATCGACGCATTCGGTATATTGATCGAGTTTGGTGTAGGGCAGTTCAACAGCATTGGGTTTTGATCCGACCCCAAACGACGAAGTAAGTGGAAAAAGACCGGCGGGAGCATTGCCGTCGCCTTCGTGTTTGATCTTTTTCATATCGATGTCGCCGTTGAGTAATTCGGCCCAGGCGAGGCCGCTGCTCCCGACAACCACGGGGAAACTTTCGCCAAAAGGTTTCCAGTCGCTCTTAAAATTCTTACGTTCGTAAAGCGTTGCCATGCCGGTGACGGAGTCCCAGTCATCGGTTGTCACCACGACCGCCTGAAGCGATTGTGTGAATGTGACCTTTACAGCCGGAGCGAGCGGCCTCTTAATTTGAGCGTCTGCAAATATCGCAAGAACTGCGATCGAACAAACCAATGCAAAAATCTTCATATCAATCCTCAAAAAGTGAATCAGACGTTTTTGATGTCTTGCCGACAGCATATAGCCGCATGCCAACGGTGATCATGACGAGCGAAATTCCGATCCAAAGAACGACCCAGACAAGAGCCGGAATTCCGGTCGATGCGGCCATATTTGCAGCGTCGGTCGGCTGAGAACCTGCGGCCGAGATAAAAAACAGATCCTTAAGGCTGAAAAAAGCATTGAGCAAACATTGCACCGCCAGAAATGCCAGAGCAAAATTGACCCATTTCAGTGTCGCGTACCTCGCCACCGCGAATAGTCCCACCGCCAGACAGGCACCCGACACCACGGTAAAAACAATGCTGAAAAATGTCACATTCGCAAGGAAATTCCAAAACGGAGCCAGAAAGCCAAACACGACCGTCATTACCGCAACCAGGCCCGAGGAAAAATAGAGTGCCAGCCGCGACGAATATCCAAAGCGCATCCAAACAAGCAGCAGCGTGCCAAATGCCGTCGTTCCCAGATATCCGGCACTCGCGATCAGCAGCGACGAAAGCCCCGACGAACGCGACCAGACCATGCCGCTTGTATCCGGCGACACGGTCAGGCTCATAACCGAATTGCCCGTCAACAGAGCCGCCAGCGCGTGACTGCTTTCATGAATAAATGTCCCGAAAAGCTGAAGAGGATAAACGAGATACGCAAAAACAGGCAGATACCACGAGATCATCCAAAGCGCGACGCTAACCCCCGTGGCCGCGAGCAAAAGCGTAACTTGTGGTCTGGCGTCGTCGGCGAGCGTGTATTTCATATTACGAAAACTCCTTATCGGAAACTACAAACGCAT
>JBGTCS010000049.1:0-2168 GCA_041748715.1 Pyrinomonadaceae bacterium
GAGAACATCTCGATCAAGCAACGCGAACTGATAGGGTACTGGGGTCGATAGGATGTCTTGTGTGCGGACCACACCAATCGAACCCCCCTCATCAAGATCCGTGCCTACAATGATTGGTGTCCCGATCGTCGTTGTGGAGACTGACGGGAAAAGATAGTGGTCAGTAAAAGTTGACCTTTGGCCAAAACGATCTTTTCCATCGGCGACGATATAAAATTCGCTTTACCGGAGTCTGTTGTAAAAATCCGGTCACGCGGCGGGTTTTGTAAATAAAAGCCTCCCGGCACGCGAACCCGCTCGTTATAATCGCCGCAGCCGTCGATAACACGTGAGATCGCGTCGCGTATATTGTCATAATTCGCAACCATTTGATCCCAATCGACGGTCGTTTTGTCGCCGAGCGTCGCCTTAGCGAGCTGGGCGACGATCCATGGTTCGCTTCGCAGATGCTCAGACGCGGGCTTCAAAATTCCCTTTGACATCTGCACATTTAGCATTGTGCTTTCAGTTGTGACGAATTGCTCAATCGGAGCGCGGACACTCTTGTCCGCCCGTGCTGCCGCGTCCGAACACGTTCGGACAGAAGTGTCCGCGCTCCGGCTCCGATCGATCTCAGAACGGCCGAGGCAGGGCAGTATCAGCGATTGGTTCCCGGTTGCGATCGCCGTTCGGTTGAGTTTTGTGATCACCTGAACCGTCAGCCGACAGTTTTTCAAAGCGTCAAAAACAATATCGGTATCAGGAACGGCACTGACAAAATTGCCGCCCATTGCAAAAAATACTTTTGCCCGTCCGTCGCTCATCGCCTTAATGCTCTCGACGGTGCTGAAGCCGTCATTTTGGGGCGGCGTGAAGTGAAATTCGCGTTCGAGAGCGGCTGAAAATTCATCGCTGATCTTTTCCCAGATACCCATCGTTCGGTCGCCCTGCACATTTGAATGCCCGCGAACCGGACACAGCCCGGCCCCCTCTTTGCCGATCTGCCCGCGGAGCAGATGCAAATTCACAACATCCTGGATCGTCGCAACCGCCTCACGATGCTGCGTCAAACCCATCGCCCAACAGGTAATGACCCGCTCGGCGCCGATAAACATCTCGGCCGCTTGCTCGATCAATTGGCGTTCCAAACCGCTCTCGGTCAGAATATCGTCCCACGAAGTAGTTTCGATCTGTGCGATCAGATCGTCGATCCCAAGCGTATATTCGGCAATAAATTCGTGATCAAAGACCGATCCCGGATGTTCGATCTCGCGTTCGAGCATGACTTTCATTATTCCCTTTAGCACCGCCATATCGCCGCCGATCCGCACCGGCAAATGCAGATCCGAAAGCGGCGTCGCCTTGTTCCCGAGCATCGCGACCGGGAACATCAGCGGGTTTGAGTAATGCTGCGGATTGGGATTTATAAAATTCATCAACCCGGCCTCGGGCAGCGGATTGATAGAGATCATTTTTGCACCCTCTCGCTTTGCGTCCTGGAGCGACGACATCATTCGCGGGGCATTGGTTCCGGGATTTTGACCGATGACGATCAAGAGATCGGTCTTTTTAAAATCCGAAAGCCGAACAGTCGCTTTGCCAAGACCGATCGATTCGGTCAGGGCAACACCGGACGATTCGTGACACATGTTCGAGCAATCCGGCAGATTATTGGTCCCAAATTGCCGGACGAAAAGCTGATAGAGAAATGCCGCTTCATTTGACGTTCGGCCCGAGGTATAAAAAATGGCTTCGTCCGGTGAATCGAGAGCGTTTAAATCGCGGGCGATGAGCTCAAATGCTTCGTCCCACGAGATAGGTTCGTAATGGGTCCCGCCATTTCGCAAAACAACAGGCTCGGTCAGACGACCCTGCGAATTCAGCCAAAAATCGTCGTAACAAGCGAGTTCCGCAACGCTGTGTTTGGCAAAGAAATCGGCGGTTATTCGTTTGGTTGTGCCTTCGTCGGCCTTGGCATTGGCACCGTTTACGCAAAATTCGGCTACTGTTCTTTTTTCATCTGGATCGGGCCACGCACATGTTTGGCAATCGATACCGCCATTTTGATTTAGAACAAAAAGCGCCCGTGTCCCCCGAACGACACCCATCTTTCCAAAAACGTGCTTGATCGAACTAGTCACCGACGGAAGTCCCGCCGCGGTTTTCAACGGAGGCGTAGATCGCATCTT
>JBGTCS010000050.1:0-13381 GCA_041748715.1 Pyrinomonadaceae bacterium
CAGCGGCTTCGAACGCCTTTTGCCATTTTTCGACTCCCTTGATCATATAGGGAACCCACTGTGCCGGGGTCGCCGAATCGATGTAATACACGATCGGTTTGATTGGTTCTGAGAGTTCGGCGTTCGGATCTTTTTTCTCTAAACGCCATTTTGTAATGTAGGTTCGCTGCGCAGCTTTGTGCTCGTTACGCCCGTAATCAATCTGATTTAGCGAAAAATAACCGACGCGTTCGTCAAACAGACGGGGCATCATCGGATTTTCCGGCAGCTTGACCATACTGTGATGCAGCACGACGGTGGCGCTTCCCGGAGGCATTCCGGTTTGGGCCGCTCCACCACCCGGACCTCCTCCTCCGGGGGCACCGGCCGGTGGCGGTGTACGCGTGTAGGTCATCGATGCTTCGGCCTCGATATTGGTCGGATACGGGGTTACGCGTTCGATAAACGAACGGGATGCATCAAGAGCAGTCGCACTAAGGCGTTGGCGTGCGCTGAATTCATAAACATCCGTGCTAAAAAGGCGCGTTACGTCGATGACGGCCGATTCGTCCGGCCCCCAGGCTGCAACTGGGAAAGTCATCAAAATAGAATCGTTGTTCGAATCCTTAACAGCCTGGGCGATCGGTTTAGTCGGATCGGCTACCACGCTGTAGTTAATACTTCGCAAATTGATCTTATTCTCATTGCGTTCCCAACGAACTGCTCGACTGCCGAGTGCCTGGCCGCCATAACCGACGCCGAGAGTCGTGCGGGCGATCTGTGTTACCCAGAGAAATTCCTTGCCCAGTTCGTTGGCCGGAATCTCGTAATAATATTTGTCCTTTATCTGATGTACCGAAAATACACCTTTTTTTGTTTTAGCATCTTTGGTTATAACCTTTTCGTAAGGCTGCGGGTCGGTCCCGGGTGGCGTACCGCCCGGTCGCGGAGCACCGGCACCCGGCGTGGCTGCGGGTGCCTCCGGGGTCGGGTCCTGTGCGGCGACCAATATGGCCGACGAAATCAGAAAAAGACTCGTCAGCAAAAATCGTATAGCGTTTCGTCTCATTACAATAGATCTCCTGGTGTTGCGTTTATCGTGATCTAGCGTCACGTCAATTCGAAGGCTTTCTGTGACAGCCAACGGCCGATACTTGAGCGGTTCAAGTTCCACTTAACCATCATTTACGGTATAAGAACGCGGATATCGAAATAGTAGGTACTCACCTAGAAACAATTTATTAAATTTTACAGTCTTGAATTTGTTGGACGCTAAATTATCCTATTTAATCCTTCGGCGCTCAACAGTAAAGATGATGCAAGTGCCTTAATTTCTACCGTTTTTTGACGAAATATCGCTAAATCGCCCGAAACTTACAAAAATTTACAAAAGTTTCGAATATAAAGGGCAGGAAAAGACGTGATGTCCGAGAAATAACACGGCTTGGCATGACTGGTTTTTAGACTCAATTCGCTGAGAGATTGGACTGAACTGCTATTTATCGAGTGATTCGGCTCGGCCATTCTTGATGTCTATTTTGTGAAGTCCGGCGAGGACATCAACTAGATTTAGGATCTTGGCGGGAATGAATAATAGGGTTTCACCCAGATCGCGTTTTTTGGCAAAGATTAAAAATAGGCCGACAACGGCAACGCCGATGGTCACCCCGGCGGGTTGTAAAAATGAGGGCAAAAATATGGCTGCCGACATCAACAAAACCCAGGCCAAAAACAGGATCGTCGTCTTTAATCTGAGCCAGCAAAACGCCAGACCGTTGCCGGCACGAAAGGCATGCGAAATGGTTTTCGTGATTTCGCCCACTCGTTTTGAACGTATATCTCGCCGGAATGTTGAGAAAACGCTCTCGACCGACTGGCCGTGATAACAGCGAGTGTGGCATGCCATAGAATGCGGAATCACCGCGAGACTCCACCCGTTCTTTAGTAATCGCAAGCCGAGTTCGGCCTCTTCTTCGACAGCTAACTCTGGGTCAAAAGACCCGACGTCTAAAAGTGCCTCGCGCCGGTAAAAGCAGGCCGGGCCACGTAGCCATTTCACGTTCATGACCTTGTCGCTGCGTTCCTCGACGTTATTTAGTGATGTCCCGGCTTCGTTGAGGTCGTCTATTCGCCCATTTACGCCGCCTAAGGTCTTGTCGCTGGCGAAAAACTCGATCGCCGCTGGCAAAAACCTGTCATAAATAACGGTGTCGGCATCCAAAAATAAAATGAATTCGCCCGTCGCGACCTTTGAACCCATAAACCGACCAGCCGACGGACACGCCATTAAATCCGAACTTAAATATACAACGCGGACCCCGAGCGCCTCGGCTATCGAGGCCGAGCTATCGGTCGAATTGGAATCGACGTAAATTATCTCGGCTCCACCGATTGCATTGGCAGCACGAATCGCGGCATCGATGCATTTACCGATGGCTCGCTCCTCGTTACGGCCGATGATCACGATTGAGATTTTTTGTCTTCCATTCATTTTGCTCTTTCGATCATTATTCGGATAACTGGTAATTCCGTTTCCACGCTCTGCGCCAGTTCGCGAGTATCTGCCTAAATCCTGACGGCAAGGCCACTTTTGCCACGGTTTCGATCGTGGTCACGATCTGGCCAAATGTCTTGTCGAGCATGATGGGCAGCGTGTTTCTACTAAGTGTGATAGTTACCAGTTCCGTGCTGCGATTTGCCCACTCGAATTTATAATTTTCTTCGCCTCTTAAAAAATCATAGAGATCGTTGCCGCGCTCCACTGCGTTTTTTACCGACAGACCGAGCAGCACCAGACCTACGCTGTATCTGGCGTAATCACCGTCATAACCTGAATTGTAATAATAAAATGTCCGACCGTTGTCGAGACCGTAAACCGAAGCCCGGCATTCTCCGTCAGCCCAAAGTTCGTCAAACCGTATTATCCCAGTGTCGGACAGTGCGGAAACGACCTGACGTTGAAAAGCTATTAACCGCGGATGTCCGCTCAACTCCGATCCGCCCGAACTTTCCCAACGAAGCTGATGAAGTCGCAGGAAGCGTTCGAACGCGGCCCCGGTTTCGGCCGGATCCGAGACCGAGCGAAATTCAAATCCGTCCATCTTTTCGAGCTTTTTGAGGCGACGCTTAAAATTGTCTTTTCTTTTGCAATGGCCGAGTATCGAATCCCAACCGTCCCTGAGGTCGATCTGGGGGCACGAAGCCTGCGTCGAAATGGAAAGATTTGCGATCGATCCGTTTTGGTGGCATTGATGATCACTCAATTTTTTGGCTGCATCAGAATCGGCGGACAGGTTTTCAAAGCTCGCAATGTCACAATGCTTTTCGCTTTGAATATATTCGACCATAGCGGCCGCAACAACTGATTTGTCAGACGGTGCTGCGACAATATCCAACTGATCCGCACCGCCGATCCCGTCACCCATTAGAGCGAGTCTTTTGTAGCGCATTCCCAAAAACTTTTCCTGTCCCACGATCATCGGCAAGATCCCGATCACCTCGCCATCCCGATAAGCTTTGAGAAAAAAGGGGGATCTGCCCTCGGCGAAGTTTTCGAACCACGCCGACATCCATTCCCACGTCATAAAGGGCGCGCACTCTGACAAAACGAACAGCCGCTGCCAGTCCGCTTTTACGGCGTCAAAGGCTTCGGTGCCAATACTTTTCTCCACAAATACCGGTTTCATATCTATTTTTGGGCATTTGCCGATGTCAGTGGTGAAAGTTGGGTTGGCTTTAGGTCGCGCAAGCCGCTTATGATCGCAAATTTCCAGGTCCAGAGCAGCGAGCCAAAAAATCCTTTACGGAAGACATAAAATCCGACATGCTGTCGTTCGTCGGAAGCCCAAAAATTCTTATTCGGAGTCGCCGGACTCAAAAAGTCGATCTCGTCGGAACCCGTCTTTATACAATCTTTTAGCAATTCTCTAAAAAGCAGGTTTCCGGGCGAGTAGCGACGGTAATCCTCATCGTATGACGTCTTCCAATGGATCGTTTCCTTGTCATAACGGATATTCAGGCTCATCGCGATGGTCTTGCCGTCAAGCTTTAGCTGATAAACGAAAAGCGAGTCGTGGTCGGCCACGTTTCTGGCAAATTCTTCGTGAAGACGTGCAACGTGGGGATCATCTGTCACAGCAGTTCCTTCGCGTCCTTTCCAGCCCTTCTCTTCCAGATCAAGATAGATCCGCATGAGGTCATCCGTAAATCCTCGCGTTACCTGAAATTCGACGTTGCCACACTCTTTTAAGCGCCTAAGCCTTCGATCGAGCTCCTGACGGAGATGTTTTCTCGAACCTTTGAAATACTCTTCGACCGAACGTTCTTTTTTGTCCGTTTTCGGCAGAGTGATAAATGGAGCGCTATCCATTTGCCAGACCCCGGTTTTGTGACCTTCTTTTTCAGCCAAGGCAAGAACGTCGCCAAGCCAACTGTTTTTTTCAACCAGCCGGAGTTCGACTACATCCCACGTCCGATTCACTTTGATCGCGTTCCAAACAGCTTCTACGATCGATCCTCTTTCCGCCTCGTCTGCTCCGTGTATTAGATCAAAACGTTGAGTGTTCAGGTTGAAGACCGCCTGAAGCTTTCGAACCGGCGCACCGTGAAGATGGCCCCTTTTGCTCACCAGAGGAAGTACGGCTCGAAGCTTCCCGTCTCGTCGAACTGTTACGAGGTCGATCTTTGTTTCAAAGTTCTTTACGAATGCGACGAACCATTCCGGACGCAAAAAAGGAAGATCACTTGCACCCTCATTGCACAATATGGTCCATTCCGCGGCGATCAGACTGATCACCTCGGTGCCTCCTGTTAATATTTGCGTTATTTCCATACTCAAATTACGAGCCATGTTTCCCCTTGCAGATCCGCGCATGTAGCTGGCTATCCAAATCTCATTTGTGTTGTCGGGGTTATCGTGTCCTCAAGCGAACGGGTTCTGAGACTTACGAACTGTAAACCCACGTACAACACATAAAGAGCATTTAAAACGGTATATCGTTTCCAGAGGCGGCGTGGTTCGTGGGCGAACCGGTAAAGCCATTCAAAGCCGCGCCGCTGTATCCAGGCGGGTGCCTGAGAGACCATTCCGGCATGAAAATCGAACGCTGCTCCGACAGCCAGTAAAGGCATCGAGAGCAACTCGCGATATTCGAAGACCCATGTTTCCTGACGCGGGCATCCGAGGCCGACCAGAACGATCGACGCGCCGCTCGCTTTTATCGATTCCGCGATCGATGCCTGTTCCTCAACCGAAACCTGGCGGAACCGCGACGGCTGACTCCCGGCGATCTTGAGGTTAGGGAATCTTTTCAAGAGATTGCTTTCGAGCTTTTCCAAAACTTCAGGTCGGCTGCCATAAAGATAAATACTCAGTCCTTCGCGTGCGGCACTTTCGCAGACGCGCAAGGTTAGTTCGGGGCCGTAGACGCGATCCGGAAGTTTTACTTTGTGAAGCCATTTCATCGCCCAGCGGACCGGTTGGCCGTCCGGGACGACAAGGTCAAGATTATTAAGCCGGTGTCTGTGCTCTGAGTCGAGAGCCCCGGTCATCACGCCATGGACGGCCAGAGCACTGACCGCAAATGAGCTTCGATTTTTTGCAGCCCGGACTATCGCATCCGTTGCTGCGTCGTAATCGACCGCGTTAACGCCGATGCCAAGTACATTTTGTTTTCCCAGATCAAGCATAAGATTTCGTCCCGTTATGCGGCGGCCAATTCGTATCGCATTTCGCCGCGTTGTTTTTCCTGTGTGGCTTCGACGATCTGCGAAATTATCGTTTCGAGATCGTATTCGTAATGCCAATCCGGATAGGCCTGCTGGAATTTTTGAACGTCGCTGACCCACCAGATATGATCGCCTTCGCGGGCTTGGTCCGAAAGTGTGTACACCAGCTGCTCGCCGGCTGCTTTTTGAGCGATCTCGATGGCTTCGAGGACCGAACAATTGCTGTGTCGGCTGCCGCCCATGTTATAGACAGCACCGGGCAGGGGATTTTTATAAAACTGCCAGAAAGCTTCGACCAGGTCGTTCGAATGAATGTTGTCGCGGACCTGTTTTCCTTTGTAGCCAAAGATCGTGTACGGCTTGCGATAAACGATGCATTTGACCAGATAGGCAAGGAATCCGTGGAGCATCGCACCCGAATGAGCCGGTCCGGTCAGGCATCCGCCGCGAAAGACGCCGGTATTAAGGCCAAAGTATCGTCCATATTCCTGCGTCATGACATCGGCCGCGACTTTGCTCGCGCCAAAGACGCTGTGTTTCGAATTATCGATCGACATCGATTCGTCGATGCCGCGCTCAAAATATGGGTGCGACTCTTCGATCTCCCAACGAGTTTCTTTTTCGACCAGAGGAAGCTCATTTGGCGTGTCGCCGTAAACTTTGTTTGTCGATGTAAATATAAACGGAGCGTCGGGGCAGAATTTTCGAGCCGTCTCGAGCAGTATCAATGTACCCGTCGCGTTCACGCCAAAGTCCGTCAGAGGTTCCTTTGCTGCCCAATCGTGGCTCGGCTGAGCGGCGGCGTGGATGACGACCGCGATATCATTTCGGTACCGGCTAAAAATGGTGCGCATCGCACTTTCATTTCGGATATCGTCCGGGTAATGGATAAACCCGGGCATTTCGGCTTTTAGCGATTGCGTATTCCAACTGACGGAACCGTCGCTGCCAAAAAAATACTCACGCATATTGTTGTCGATGCCGACCACGGTAAAACCTTTTGCGTGAAAAAACTTTGATGCCTCGCTGCCTATCAGCCCCGAACAACCCGTAATAATAGCTACACTCATAATTTCCTAACCTTGAATAATCAAAAAACCGATTTGCATTGATGGTAAGTAAGAGTTGTAAAAAGGCGGGTATTCCAGTTTTCGTAAGCTTAAACTCTTGATAATATTGGGATATCTTGAATATATTTAACCGCTGCATGCGCGGAAAAGGCGGTAATCGGCAGACAATTACCGCCTTTTTCTAGTTTTTATTTTAATGGGCGACGATGGGCTAAGATTGAACACCCAATTCGCGGATCGCCCAATTCTTGTCTGACATGGCTTCATGCCGGGACAGGTCAAACTTTACACCGGCGTCGCGCGAACTGCCCCCTATAAACCCAAGCAATGCCCAAATCAACACGATTACGCCGCCCATCTCTAGTGCCTCCTCGCACGTGACAAAAAGGTTATACATCAGATTGCCAGTTCCGTAGACGCCCTCTAGCAGCTCCAACCCGACGGCACCGCCGAGAAACATTGTGGCGGCAAGCAGGAAATAGAATCTCGTCGGTTTGGGCAGATCGATCAAAAACTTGAGATAAGCCAGGCCCAGAACCGCGATTAGTCCAAATGCCGGTATTACCCACGCGTAGTAAAACAGGCCAAGATTCTCGATTCCCATTATTTGGCGGGTCGGTTCGATCAAACGTTCGTGAACCGAAGCCATTTCGTCGAACGCCATGAACAGGAATCCTAGTGAGAGGACCGCCCATAAAAAGCGATGCGAAAGCCGTTGCCTGAATCGGTTATAGGTGACGACGGCCAGCAGAGCCGAAGCCGTAGTCAGCAGTAAAACCGAGAAAAATGTCGGAACGTTGACCTCGAGATCGAGATTAAAGAGTTTTACCAGCTTGTGGATAATTATCGAGCTATAGTCGGTAAAATAGTCAGCCAACAACAAGCCCACGCTTGCTCCCACCAATAGAAGTGTTATTACGCCAAGAAAGCCAGCCACTCCATTTGGTGTCAGAGAAATATTGATAGATTGCGGCGTCCGCGGGATGTCTGAGGGAATGTTGCCGTATTCCTTTCTCGCCGAAACCGGAGGGGGGTAGCCAGCATATGTTTTGAAGGTAGATATTAACTGTTCCATTTATTTATATTTATATTCCTAGTCTTAGATTTGCCACCGCCGGGGCATAGCTACCGCTAACGCCGCGCGTCGATTCTTCGCAGAGACTGGTTCTGCCCAGTGTGAAAAGGTCAGCGCCGGGGCGATTGGTATGATTTTCGGTGGTTACCGCGACGTTAAAGCCGATCTTGGCGGTCAGTGATCGGATTGAGTCGGTATATTCACCATTTGGATATGCGAACGAGACGGATTTTTTCCCGATCTCGTGTTCGAGTGTCGTCTTGCTCCGGGTGATTTCGGATCGGATGGTCGCTTCATTCTCGAGCGGCAGGACTACGTGGTTTGCGGTGTGTGAACCAAAATTTATGCCTTTGCGCGACATCTCGCGAATCATTTCCCAATCTAAAAGCCGGTAACCGCGGGGATATCCGTCGAATTTGTCGCCGAGAACGATCTCCACCTCGCTAATTACCTTTTCCCGCAAACTGTTTGGCATATAGACAAGGGCGTCCGTCATAATAAGCAACCGTCCGGAACTTAAAATATTTTGCGTTTGTTCAAGCGAAATACCCACACGGCCCAGAGCATGAGTAAGATCGACAGAACAATCCAACGCAATCTTCAACAGCCAATAAATGCGATCGTGGGCCAGCGGTTTGTCGCCGCCGATGTAATCCGTCGGCAGAAAGACGGTCGCCGGCAGCCCGAGCTCGTTAAGGACCGGAAATGCCTGCTCATAAAAATCGAGATAACCGTCGTCAAATGTCAGTACCGCCATCGGTCGTGCGACGGTTCGACGGGTGTCCATAAAATGCATCGCAGTTTCGAGCGAAACCACATCAAACGCATCGCGGAGCATTTCGCAGTGATGCCGAAACGTATCCGTAGATACAACGATCCCGTAGATCGCGTCTCTTTCGGCTTTAGCGATATCGGCAACAACACGGTGATACGCGATGATATTTACCGTGCCCGGAGCGGTTCGTGGATATCCAAAGCCAGTTTTGGCGATCGATGCCGCCGATTTAATGGATCGTTTTAGTAAAAGTGAAGCATTTGTCATATTTATTTCTTTTTCGTTGAGACAGTAAAAAGTTCCGCCCGAAGTTGTTCGATATAGACGTCGAAGTTCATTGTTTCGCGGACACGCCGTCTCGCTTTCGCACCCATCGCGAGCCGCATATCGTTGTTTTTCGCCAAAAGCGAGATCTTTTTGGCCAATTGCTTTATGTCGCCCGGTTGGATCAAAAATCCATCTTCGGCGTTATCGATCAGCTCCGGAATGCCGCCGACCGGGGTTGTAATGACCGGTAACGCGGCCGCCATTGCCTCAATTACCGAGATCGGCATCGCTTCGGCATAGGTGGGCAGGACAAAAATATCGGCGCTCTTGTAAAATTCGATCCTTTGATCAAGCGAAACGGCACCGAGGTGCTCGACCATTCCCACGATTCCCGTCTGCTCGATCATTTCCTCAAGATTCTCAGCTCCGTAACCGAGCAGCGAAACGCGCAGTTCCGGATGTTCATCTTTTAACAGTTCCAGAGCCTTGATGAGGTCCTTTTCACCTTTCAATTTCCCGACCGCGCCGACAAACAGCAGCCTGATGAGACCGTCAGCAGCTTTATCGGCTTTGTTCAATCCGAGGAATGCGGACGCATTGATCGAGTTTGGAATGACGGTAATGTTTAGTGTCGCGTTGAGATGCCTGAGCTGACGGGCCGATCCATGCGAAACCGCGATCACACGATCGCTCGAACCGAGGCCGTAAAAGATCGCCTGTTGGCCAATCGATGGCTGCTCAGAATAATACGAATAGAGATCGCCGGCGTGAAAGTGAGCAACCGTTCGCTTGCCAAAAAACTTACTGAGTACGATAAAGGCGGATTCGCGATAAAGGCTCGCATTGCTCCCGACATGGACATAAACTAAATCGACGCGTGTAAACAAACAGGCGGCGATAAACCTGATCACTGCCGATATCGCCAGTCCCATTTTGCGGAACTTGCCAAAATCCTCCGCCTGCGACTCGATATAATTTATTTCGTAATCATTTTTAAGATCCGAATCGAGGATGCCCGCTGCCAGCGTCGAGATGCCGCCGCGGGTTTTGGTCAGATGCATGCCAACCATCAGCATTCGCGGCTTTTGCTCGCGATTGACCAGCGCCAGAGATTTGCGGGCGGCCCGGATGACGATGCTCTCTGGCTCGGTAGCGGCTAATCGATATTGGTATTCGGCCATGAAAATTAATGCAAAGCGGCAGATCCCTGAGATCTTGGTTATGTAGGTTTAGAGCACCAAAGGGTCAATATTTCCAGAGAACGAGATAGATGATGATGAGACTGGCCGACGAAAGTGAGGCTGTTCGCCAAATGCTGAAACTGCCAAGACGTTTGGACAAATAGGCAATTTCGATGATCGCCATCGATAAAAACGCGAACAATTGTCCGGCTGCGGCGCCGACGGCTCCATATCGCGGGATGAGGATCGCTCCGCTCACCAGACACACCACCACGCCCACCACGTTTGCGGCCAGATCGATCTTTTGCGAATTTGTTGCGATCAGACCTCGTGAAGCGACCATGACCAGGCAAAAGGGAATAACACTGACCGAGAGCACGTCGAGGGTCGGGGCGGCACTCTGGTAGCTTTCGCCAAAGAGGACGGTCAAAACTTGACGCGAAAACAGCAGCGATCCGATCGTCGCCAGGGTGGCGACTATGATCGGATACTTGGCCATTTTTGAAAGGTACGCTCCGCAGCCGTCAATCGCTGCCGAACTTTGTCGGGCCAACGCCGGCTGGATAACGTTGGCGTAGCTTGCCATCAGTATCGTCACCGGAATCAGGAAGCGTGACGCGGCGCCAAATTTGGCCGATTCGGCCTCGATACTGAAGTAGCCTAAAAGAAAAACCGGTGCCTGCCAGTTGAGCGAAGCAAATACGATCGTGCCGGCGAAGGTCGGGCAGGCCGTCGCGATCCGCTTAAATTCGTCATAAACGAACGAAAGCTCCGACATCCGAATTCTGCTCATCAAAAGATAAATACCAACCGCAACGAACCTGACGGCGGCGAATGAAATACAGATCGCGACAATGTCAAAGCCGGTAAAGATCAATCCCAGCGGCACTATCGTACGCAAAACATTTTCAATCGTGGAGACGACCGCGACCAACCGCGCTCGTCCCTGGGCGATCGCCGCTGCCTCGCAGACCGCACCGATGCCGGTTGGGATCATCGCAAGGCTCAATATAATGGTCGAAAGTCGCACCTGCCACGACGAACTCACCAGCAAGCCGCTTGAACTCATTGCTAGCGAACAGATAACGCCCGATATCAGCAGAAATACATAGGCACTGCTGATAAATTCGGTAACCGAACGATTTGAGCCGGTCTCTGGCGAACTCCTGCGGCTGATCTCGTTGACCAGATACGGCATCAGGCCAAGTGAGACGATACTGTAGAACAGGGCGTAAATGCCCATCACAATAGTAAAGCGTCCAACCTCATCCAGATCCCGCATTCGGGCGAGAAAGATCCATATCAGGACGCTATTTGCGATACTGATCACACCGGACCAACTCATCCACAAAAAATTGCGCCCGAGTATTGTCGACTCGGTCGAAAGTGCTGCCTCAATTTTTGGAGATAAGGTCATTTCGAAAAAATTACTACCTGAGCGAACGCTGCCGGATCCGGCTGACCGCCAGGATCGCACCAAAAATTAGAAAACATGTCCGCATCGGCGGCCGGACAGATCCGATCGATCCGGGTTCTTTCATGCCGGATGTGACAAAGGCGATCATTCCGATCCCAAGGCCGATAGCGAGGGCGAATAAGAACCTGTCGTCGCTTGCTGTCGCCCTAAAACATTCGCGCAGCGTATAAAGGATCAGCAGGCAAAAGATCAGACCGCCGGGGATACCGATCTCGGCCGTGATATGAGCGAAAATATTGTGAACCGGATTTGGAAATACCTGCGATACAAACATTCCAGTCTCGTCGTATTTTGTCATGTAGGTCCGGTATCCGTTGAGACCGACGCCGACGAGCGGGTTGTCGCCGATCATCCGCACCGCAGTTTCCATCAACGGTATCCGAATCAGTGACGAGCCCTGGTCGTCATCGGTCAGACGATCGCTTATCTTGCCCGCGAACGGGATTAACATTGCACCTGCCAGAATTGCAGCACCAATGATCGAGAGGTAATAATCTTTTCTCTCAATGGCCGAAAGCTTTATCCAGCACATCGGGACGAGCAGCACCAACGAGATCACGAGCCCGATCCAACTGCCGCGTGCAAGCGACAAAATAACAGCGGCGATACCAGCGAGAACCGATACCGCCATCAATAATTTTTGACCCGACTGTAGTGCTTTAACGCGGCAGAGAAGCGGTGCCAAGACAACAGGTATCAGCGCCGTTACGACCCAGGCCATTTCGGTTGGCGTTCTCAGAAAAGCGGGAACCCGCGAAAGGACTTCGCTTTGGGTGCCGAGGATTTCCTCTTCGGTTCCAGTGCCAAAATTTGCCAGATTCGTCGGGAAATCGAGCGTAAACTGCGTGATTGCGGTAATGCCTGTAAAAAGCAGGCCAACCGCGATCCCCACGACGAGTTGGACCAACCGTTCGCGGCGGCTAAAATGCGATGCGGTCACATACGCGATCAGGATGGAGGTCAGTACCGAGAGGAGCGAAAAACCACCGAGCGGAGTCGCTCCCGCAAATAGAACCGACGCGGCGGCACAGGCGAATAGTCCGACCGAAAGAGCCGTAAATCCGGTTGGCGCGATCTTTTCGCGGCTCTCGTCAACCACCAGATCGTAGGCCAGCAGAATCAGTCCTGTAAATAAAGTCAGCGAGAGATTCAGTCCTGACGGATCCTCAACCTCATTTATCTTAAAGAGGCTTAGGTCGCCCTTAAAAAAGAAGGACGCGACGAAAACCATCCGGACGGCGCCGATAACGGGCCATTCGAAAATAACAGCGAGTGAACCGCCGATCAACAGAATCAGGGCAACACCGACGCCAACGATCCGCGAATCCGGTCCATCCCCAGCGAGGATCGCTCCATAGCCGAGGAAACCCGCTCCGGCCAACAGACCGATGGCCAGGGCGGCCCGCTTTGCCAATAGCAAGCGGCCCGGTTGATTTTGATCGAGTGCTTTCATTATCACATCGCGCCAGTGCCGCGAAGAACGGTGGGTATCGTTTTGAACAAGATCTTAAGGTCGAGGGCCAGTGACCATTTTTCGATATATTCCAGGTCCTGAAGGATCCACTTATCAAAACTCGTTTCGCTGCGTCCCGAAATCTGCCAAATACAAGTAATGCCCGGTTTTACGCTAAATCGCCGATTAAACCAAAGCTTGTCAAATCGCTGAAAATCGCGTTCCGGCAGCGGACGCGGACCGACGAGCGACAGATCACCTTGCAGAATATTGAGAAGCTGCGGCAATTCGTCGAGACTCGTTTTACGCAGCCAGGCACCGAGCCGCGTCACACGCGGATCGTTTTTGATCTTAAAGACGGGGCCGTCGGCCTCGTT
>JBGTCS010000051.1:0-18959 GCA_041748715.1 Pyrinomonadaceae bacterium
AATATGGCCTGGAATTCGCGGATCGTCGCTTTTGACACCGGACCGGTCGAACGGGGCATCGAGGCAAAGCTAAATTATCCGTAAGAGCTTTGCCCGCAAATAACGCAAATAAACGCGAATAAGAAGTCATTAGGCGTTCGATCTTCATTCGATTTGGCTTTTAAAGACCCGTATCCCAATATTTTTCATTCGCGTTTATTCGTGTAATTAGCGGGCAAATTATTTCAGTATGAATAGACTTGCAATCATTGATTGGGGCATCGGCGGCATCAGTATTTATAAGCTGGTGAACGAGGGACTCGGCCTGCCCGTCATCTATTTTTCTGACACCGGAGCGACACCCTACGGCAAGATGTCACGACGGGAACTGATTGCCCGGTTGGACTTAATGATCCGGTATCTTAGATCGCTCGGCGTCACACATTTGGTGATCGGCTGCAACGCCGCGAGCACGGCGATATCCGAATTAAACGTAGCCGGCGTAAAGATCGAAGGTGTCATTGATAGTGCTGTCGAGCTAACCGCCGCGATGCGGCCCGTTCGGCTCGGGTTGATAGGCGGACGTCGGACAGTTTTGTCCGGTGTCTATCGACGGGCCTTTAAGGCCCACGACATCAAAATAAAACAGCGTATCGCGCAGCCATTGTCGGGTCTGATAGAGAGCGGAGATGTTTCATCGCCAAGGCTTCGATCGGCGGCAAAAACAATTTTAGGCCCGCTTCGCGATTGCTCGCACATCCTGATGGCATGCACCCATTATCCGGCGATCTCGCCGATTTTGAGAGATTTAGTTTCGACCCAAACGATTTTGGTAGACCCGGCGTCTTCGCTTATTGAAAAGGTTGTGAATTGGGATCTCGCTCGAATGGGCGACGATTTGTTTTTGACTACGGGCGATAGCGATCTGATGCGACACTCCGCACGGCTTGCATTCGGGGTGGAGATCGCGCAAGTTAAAAAAGTTAAGCTGTGATAGCCGGATGAAATTACTGGTTTTATTGACCGTTGGTGACCCCGTCTCGAGTTCCGTCATCATTCCGGCCAGCTACGGCCAGGTATGTGTACATGGCGATCCCGGTGCCGACGCCCGTTGCTATTTTTATACTTGCAGGCAGATCGGAGGGTGATAAAAATCCCTCGATTATACCGGCGACGACCAGAAAACTGGCACATCCGATGACGATTCGCGCGGCCTCGACCCCCTTTTTCTTCAGCGCCTGAGAGCGTGTCAGATCGCCGGGATTTATCATCGCATAGCCGATCATCATCCCCGCCCCGCCGCAAAAAAAGATGGTCGACAGCTCGATCACACCATGGCCGACGACAAAACTTGCGAGCGCATTACCAAACGGAGGATTGAGTTTGTAACTGGCCGCAAACACGCTGCCGAGCCGCGCTCCTTCAAATGCAAGATCGTAAAAAGCACCGATCCCAAAAAATGCGCCCATTGCGAAAACGCGAAATGTGACCAGGATATTATTTGAGAGTATCTGGCTGGCCCCGAGTTGGTTGGCATCGTTGAGGTCTTTCCACCATTGATTATTAGCCGTAATTTGTTGGGAAATGCCCGACAGCATCACAAAATGGGTAAAATCGGTGTCGATCCATGTGGCGATAAAACCGAATAAAGCGAACCCGGCAAAGACGGCGAAAGCGACCGCCATGTAGTGCCAGTTGCGGCGAAAAGTGCGAGGGAAATCGTCGGCAAAAAACTTCCACACGAGTCCGGCACCCTGACTTTCGGCTCGATAGATCTTGCCATGTGCCCGGATTACCAAACTGTTGAGATAGTTGATCAGCTTCTGATCCCGAGTCTCCGCCCGTGCAATCGCGAGATCCGAGGCGGCGCGACGATAAAGCTCGCCAAATTCCCGAACCTCCATTTTGGACAGCCCCCGCAATCCGGTGCCGCTAATCAGCAACAGCAGATGCTCCAGCCGCTCCCAATTGTCTTTCCGTTGATCAAGGATTGAATTCACAAAAATTATCACCGTCAGTGTCGGTCCTCGGGGTATAGAATACACGGGATCGGCATTGCGTATCCAAATGCCAGCACCTAAAATCTAACTTCACAGATGTCCGAAGAAGTCCGCAAATATCACGAAGAAGAGCAGATCGGAAAGACTTACGACTTTAGGGTCGCGAGGCGGCTCTTGCGTTATCTAAAGCCTTACTGGCATTATGCGGCGGCTGCGCTGACCCTCACACTTTTTACAAATATCCTGATCAGCACTCAGCCATACTTCACCAAAATGGCTGTCGATGATTTTATCACCCCAAAACGGGTCGACGGCATTTGGTTGTTCGCTTTGGCATTTTTTGGAGTGTTTTTGTTCCGGTTCATCTTTTCTTACGCCCAGGAAATCTTGTTGAATAATGTCGGCCAGCGTGTGATGTTCGACATCCGGACCGAGCTGTTTACAAAACTGCAAAAGCAGGAAGTGGCGTATTACGACCAGTATCCGGTCGGCCGGACGATGACGCGTCTGACGAGCGATGTCGATGCTTTGAACGAACTTTTCACCTCGGGTGTCATCGACGTTCTAGGCGATCTCGTCATTATCATCGCGATCATCGGGATAATGTTCTGGCTCGATTGGAAACTAGCACTAGTCTCGCTCGTTACGGTACCGCTTTTGTTTACGGCAACAAACTGGTTTCGCAAACACGCCCGCAACGGGTTTGATAAAGTGCGAACACGCAACGCAAAGCTGAACGCATTTTTGCAGGAATATATTTCCGGCGCTCAAACCGTTCAGCTTTTTAACGCTGAGGGAAAAGCCAGACAGCGGTTTCGCAGCATCAATAACGATTATCGAAACGCGAATATCGAAACGATTTATTATTACGCGATTTTTTACCCGATGGTCGATTTTATTGGCTCTGTGGGAATCGCTGTTGTGATCTTTGTTTTTGGGTATCAGTATCTCGGGGGCTTTTCGGCGGTCGGTGCCGGTTTGACCGTTGGGATTTTGGCCGCGTTTATTCAGTATTCGCTCCAGCTTTTCCAGCCGATCCGCGATTTGTCGGACAAATTCAATGTGCTGCAGGCGGCAATAGTTGCGTCGCACCGGATATTCATCCTGCTGGATCGCGAGGTCGAGATCACGACTCCGGAACATCCCCAACGCGCCGGAAAAGCCGTCGGGGAGATCGAGTTTCAGAATGTCTGGTTCGCATATAAAGATGAGGACTGGGTATTAAAAGACGTCTCGTTCAAGGTCGAACTCGGCGAAAGCATCGCCCTGGTGGGCCACACCGGTTCTGGCAAAACCACGATCACAAATCTCCTGATGCGGTTTTACGATATCCAAAAAGGCCGCATTTTGCTTGACGGCGTCGATCTCCGCGAATGGGAACTGCACGACCTCCGTTCGAATTTTGCTGTCGTCCTACAGGACGTTTTCCTTTTTAGCGGTTCGATCGAGAACAACATCAGGCTCGGAAACAAAGAGATCACCCGGGACCGAGTCGAATGGGCCGCCGCCGAAGTGCGGGCCGACGAGTTTATCCAAAAGATCGACGGCGGTTACGAATCCTTGGTCCGGGAACGCGGAGCCGGCTTATCCGTAGGTCAAAAGCAGTTAATCTCGTTTGCCCGCGCTCTGGCTTTCAATCCAAAGATCCTGATCCTTGACGAAGCCACCAGCTCAATCGACACCGAGACCGAACAATTGATCCAGCGAGCGGTTGAGCGCGTTATGGATGAACGCACCTCGCTGGTTGTCGCCCATCGACTCTCGACCATTCAAAAATGCGATCGGATCATCGTGCTTCACCATGGCGAATTACGCGAGATGGGAACCCACAACCAATTACTCGTTGAGCGCGGTCTGTACTGGCGGCTCTATCAGCTCCAATATTCTGACGAGAAACTTCATTCGACCGCTGACACGGGAACGCGGCCTCCGTTACCTGCAAGACGCGGAAACGTCTGACCACAAAACAACATAAGGCCGCATGAAATAATGGGCAGGCTGGCAGCCTGCGTTCCCGGTGAGGCTGCCTTCCCGCCGAAAGTTCTTCTGTAAGAAGTTCAATCTATAATTTTGGCCGCATTAGGAGTATAATTTCCGTCATAGGAGTACAAATGTTAGAGAATTCAAATTCGACGGAAAATGGCAGCGAGTGTCCGTGGGCAAGTCGCGTAAAAACCGTCGAAAGAGTTGCCACAGCCAAACTGCCGACCAAATTTGGTGACTTTCTAATTTCCGGCTATCGCTCACTCAACAGCGAAGAAGAATTTGTCGCTCTGTTTAAGGGCGAAATGGTCGGCGACATCCCGACGTTGGTACGAATCCACTCGCAATGTCTGACCGGCGATGTATTTGGCTCGATAAAATGTGATTGCGGGCCGCAGTTGCACGAAACCATAAGAATGATCGAGGCCGAAGGCCGCGGAGCCATTGTATATCAACAGCAGGAGGGACGCGGCATCGGGATCGTAAACAAGATCCGCGCCTACGCGTTGCAGGACGAAGGTGCCGACACCGTCGAGGCCAATCAGAAACTCGGCTTTGAAATAGACGCCCGGACTTATCAGCAATGCGCCGAAGTCCTCTTCGACCTCGGCCTCTGCAAAGTCCGCGTCATCTCAAACAACCCGGACAAACTAACCGCCCTCGAACAAGCCGGTCTAAAAATAGTCGAACGCATTCCAATCGAAATAGATGCCGAAGAACCTGCGGCCCACTACATGCGAACTAAAAAAGAGAAAATGGGACACCTGTTGGACTTTTGAGGCCTCGATGATCTTTTCCGTTCCGAATGGGCCGAGATTGCCCGCTAACACCCCCTCCTGTTTCGATTAAAGCCAGCAATATTTAACTCGGATTACTCTGAATGTCGAGAGACGCCCTGCGGCGTCGGGACGGCTGGGTTACCTTGAGCCGCTATCCTGATCAAAAAAATAGCCCATCCGACTTGCGTCGAATGGGCCAAATGTCCGAAGACTAAAAACAGCAGTTACTTAGAACTGGAGTCTGAAACCAAATCGTACGCTACGTGGCCCTTGGAACTGGTTCGCCAAATTGAATGTTTGGTTTCTTAGGTCACAGGTCGTCGCTGGGGAGACGCAAGCGTTCGTGCCATTCGGTCGGACACCAGTAGAAAAGAACTTATTTGCAGCCGCATTGGTCGCCTGCCGTTGAAAAAGACCCTGCTGCTTTATATCGGACAAGGTCGGATCAATACCAAGCTCAGCAGCGGTAAGACCCGTTCCCGAGATGTTATCATCTATTCCCAACACGTTATCTTCGTTAAATAGGTTGAGTATATCCATCGATCCGATCAGGGTGAATCTCCCATCACCGCCAAAACGATACTTATAGCGCACACCAAAATCGGTTTGCGTAAAGATTGGAGTCCTGCCAAGATCACCGCGACCGTTGATGATCGTCCCTCCGACACCAAATACCGTGGCACGTGTGGTGAGCGGTGTGCCGCTCGATGCATTTGTGAAACCGGACAGCTCAATCGAGTTTGTCGCCGAAATTGGAATCTCATACGCACCCGACAACTTAAAGACATGCGGACGATCCGTCGCAAGACGTCCATTGTCTGGCTGCCCAAGACCGCTGAAGCCAATGAACGGAAGGTCAAAGTTACGGTTCACATTTGGCGACGTACGCCCGTTCTCATCCGAACTGGCGAGACCGGCGTAATTACCAAACAACCGGCTATATGTATAGTTGGCGTTGAAGTAATAGTTTTTGGCAAACCGTTTGTCGAGACCGATTTCAAAGGCGTCGTAGTCGCGAACGGGTTCGAGAGATATGAATCCGTTAGCCTCGGCAACTTCCTTTGCCAATCCTCGTCCGGGATTACCAATTAGGAAAACCTCTCCGCCTGGAACTGGGATTCCGATATCCTCGAGCACAACGTCAACTTGTTTGTGAGTGTAACGCCCTCTCAAGAGATAATCTGTACCGATTGCTCTTTCTACGCCAAACGTAAATTCGCTCTGACGAAAAGCCTCGATATTAGGATCAACCTGGCCAAATTCCGGCTGGCCAGGCAGATTTGACGGAATACGGAAATCGAGCTGACATCGGCTAAAGCCGGTGCTGTTCGCTATCGGGCATGTTCCACCGACCGGGTCAGGATTGGTTCCGATAATGGTCTGGCGAGTAAAGTTAGCTGCGGTCTGACCGGGGAAAATTTCAAAATAATCGTTCCGGAAGAAGTTGCCGCCGAAAGATCCGCGAGGCAGTTCATACTTGAACCGGTCAAAGAAACGGCCGTAGCTACCGAAGATCTTGGTTTTACCGTCACCGAAAAGGTCTAAGGCGAAGCCAAGCCGAGGAGCAACCTTGCTGCCGAAATCAAAACTAATTCCATCGCCTAGATCGTTAAAGCTGGGCGAGTTTTCTCTTTCGGCTCTGACACCAATGTTTAGAGTCAGGCGATTAAGTATCTGCCATGAATCCTGGATATAAAATGCGAGGTTGTCGCTTCCGGCCGCTCCTTGAGCACCAAACCGCTGCATGAAGCCAACGCCAATTGCTCCCGGTGTCGGTGCAGGGGCATCGGAGCGACCGGTACGTCCTCGAATCGTTTGATCGGACCCGAAGCGGAACACAACTGTATCGACCAGCGTACTCAGGATCGAGTTGCTGATACCGTTAAATTGGACGCCGCCCTTAAACTGATGGCGACCGCCGAAATTGCTCAGCAAATAAGACGCATCACCGTCGAACGTGCGGCGACGTGAAACGTCAAACAGCAACTGGGAAAAGCCGGGAAAGTTCTGCGTTCCGACGGCTTGTCCGAAGCCAGCCGGGGTAGCCCCAGCATTTGCAAGGTTGCCTGTATTCTGATTAATATATCGAGTAGTACCCGTGACCGGAGGCACGCCGTAGTTACCAAGCTTTTCGTTAAGGAAGCTATATCCGCCGCGGGCGCTCAATATTAAACGATCAGTCGGTGTCCACACTACTGATCCGGTAGTGCTATTAGAACTTTGTTATCGAAAATGTCCTGCTCGAAAATCCCCAAATTCACGGAATTTACATTCGCCGCCACCGCCTCTATTCATGGGGCGAAACTGTCACGGAGGCCCGCCGGAATATCGAGATCTTTGAATTTTTGTTCGAAGTTCTCGGCCGCAGTGATAATACTCAGCCCCGTTCGAAATAGAGATGATAATGATTCCGGCAGCCCGGTTTAAAACCAGTCTCACAGTCTGGACATTTAAAATTACACGCTAGGTACTCAGCAATTGTAAGCTGATGCCCGCACGCTCCGCATAAGATTGATTTCGCCTCAAATTCGCCGCGCGGCCCGACCTGAGCCTCGTGCTTCGCCAGTTCTTGATGACAGCGAAAACACGGATACCATTTAGCGCAGCACTTAAATTTGATAGCGACAATATCTAATTCGCTCTGATAGTGAATACAACGTGTCTCAATATCCACACCCTTTCCATTTACCATTTCACCATGAATCAGACGCATATTTAAACTAACTTTGTAAGAGATAACAATAGTTTACAACTGTCACTATCTGAATGATAAAAAGTCGGCGCCGTTCTAATGTTCCATCTCCGCTGAGATTCTTCAAAGGACCTCTCGAATTATTTCCATTTTTTTGACTCTTTTTCCATTTTTCCGAATTCTTTGCAATCTTTCCACATATCTATCATTTTCTTCTTCAATTTTGTATCCATATTATTCAATATTTATCCATTATTTTGGTACATATAACCTAAATTTATCCATTATTTTGGTTCATATAACCTAAAACATCCGACGCCATAAACCCGGGTTTTGACTAACACCTTTATTCATTATGGGATACGCCGCTCCCGTCAAGTTAGGATTGCTAATTGCGTTTATATAGGTATAAGTATTCCGCAGTCCGCTTCTTTGTCGCGCGATTTAGAAGTCCAAGTGACTGCATTTTTTAATAACCAATTCTTATTCTAGAGGGGATAAAATGAAAAGACAATTTAAGTATGTTTCTTTGGCTCTGTCAGTCATTTTCTGTCTGGCCTTTGTGGCTTTCGGACAGGAGACGACGGGTGACATCCAGGGAACCGTAAAAGATCAGGCCGGTGCATTAGTACCGGGAACACAAATAGTGGTGACGGGTGTCACCAGAGGCTTTACGAGAAACGTCACAGCAAATGACGACGGGTCGTTTTCGGTTTTGCAGGTTCCGCCTGGCACCTACAAAATTACGGCTTCTGCAACGGGCTTTTCCAATAGAGAAAATGAAATTCAGGTGGCTCTTGGGCGAACGACGATTGTAAATTTGGATCTTCGTATTGCGGGTTCTACAGCGATCGTTAATGTCACAGGCGATACGGAACTTGCGATCGATATTGAAGGCAACAAAATTCAAACAAGTATTACTGAGCGCGAAGCCGAGCTTACACCGAAAGCAAATATTAACTTTTCGGGTCTGTTGAGGGTCGCTCCGGCTGTTCGCGAAGAGCCGTTAGGTGCCGGTTTCCAGATAGATGGAGCCAGCGGTGCTGAGAATACGTTTATTGTTGACGGCCTGGAAGTAACAAACTTCCGAACGGGACAACTTCGCAATGTTCAGAATGTAGCAAATGATTCGGTTGACGAAGTTCAGGTTAAAACTAGTGGTTTTACATCTGAATTCGGCGGTGCGACCGGTGGTGTTGTTAATGTCGTAACAAAAGGCGGCGATAACGAATTGCGAGGCCAGGTTGGTGTTCAATTTGAAACATCCAATCTCAACGCCCGGAATCGCCCGATATTATTTGGCGATTCAGGCACATTGAGATTTATCAATCCGGGAACTGGATTTTCTCCTTTTAATCCGCCGGATGACACTTATACAAATTTCTTCCCGACGGCGCGTTTGGGTGGTCCGATCATTAAAAACCGACTCTGGTTTTTTGGAAGTATCGCTCCGCAATTTAGAAATACCGAAAGGGTTTCTCCCTTTTCTGACGGAAGCTCCGAAACCAATCGAACCGAGGTGAAAAATGAATATTATTTCGGACGGCTTGATGCGCAAGTTACTGATAAGCTCCGGCTGACTGGAACCTATGCTAATAACCCGCAATCTGTGACGGGCAATTTACTCGGATTTGGCTCCAGCGGAACTTCCGGAGATCTGAGTGGATTGGGCGGCAGAGTCAATGCCTCCAATTTTACTTACGGTGGAACCTATACACCCACATCACGCTTGATTCTTAGCTTGCGTGGCGGCCGGTCTTTCTTGAATGAAAAAGATGGTGCCTATGGCCTGGGTGGCGGTACCGGCATAGCCTGTCTGGGTAGCCAAGCGATTCTAACCGCCAATTTCCCAGGATTTGGCTGCCCGGGCGGTAACAGTATCGGAACATTTACGCCGTCAATTTTCAATACTGTCTTTGATGTTTCTATCAGAAACACTCTGGATGTCGATGCCTCCTACATTGCACCGAATTTGCTCGGTCGCCATATTTTCAAAGGCGGTTACCAGAGGAATAATGTTAGTAATAACGTTAACCAGTCATTTGTCGGCGGCCTTATACGGTTCTTTTTTGGCCAATCCGACCGTGGCGTCGGCGGCCCACAGACGGGTGTTGTTACATTTACAAACTTTGGAACGATCGGACAGGCTTCGAGTACAAATGAAGCATTCTTTTTTCAGGACAGTTGGAATATCGCTCGTCGTTTGACCTTAAACCTCGGTGTCCGATTTGAAAAGGAAAATGTTCCTTCTTTCTCGGATACAGGCGTTGCAATTGAATTCGGCTACGGAGACAAGATAGCTCCGAGGCTTGGGGTAGCTTATGACTTGACTGGTAATGGCAAGACTAAGCTGTTTGCCAGCTATGGCCGGTTTTATGACCGGTTTAAGTACGAACTGCCAAGAGGATCGTTTGGCGGCGACACATTCCTGCGGACGTTTGCCACTATTCCTGTAGGAGCAACACTTGCGAGTTTAACACCTGCGGCCATTCGGTCCCTTCCGGATGCGTTAACACTGAACTTCCGGGTTCCCTCTAACGATCCGGCCGACAACCGTGTTGATCCTAATTTGGAGCCGCAGCGACAAACGGAATTCACGGTCGGAGTCGAGCATGAACTCGCTCAGAATTTAGTATTGCGCGGACGATATACGTATAAGAATCTCGATACGACAGTTGAGGACGTTGGCTTTTTTGACGCGACGGGTAATGAGCTGTTCTTTATAGCTAACCCCGGTCGTGGTCTTGTTGGGCAGCCGTTTATAAGTGGTATCCCGGCAAGTCCGGAAGCGCGTCGTAGGTATGACGTGGCTGAAATTGTTGTCGATAAGAGGTTTGCAAGAAATTATTTTGTCAACGCATCTTACGCCTACAGCCGGCTGATCGGTAACTATTCCGGTTTGGCGAGTTCTGACGAGCGGGGTCGTTCGTCGCCAAATGTCAACCGTTTCTTCGATCTGCCGTTTCTCGGCTTTAACACAAACGGAGACCCTGACAATGCGCGATTGGCGACTGACCGTCCGCATGCTGTTAAGGTGTTTGGCGGATATTCGGCTCAATGGAACCCGGCCAACAGCACCGATTTTACCGGTGCATTTATCGGGCAAAGCGGAACGCCGCTTTCAACCCAGGTATCTTTATTTAACGCCAACACTTTCCTGTTTGGAAGGGGTGATTTAGGTCGAACCGAAACGTTTACACAAACTGATGCTGCAATTACGCATCGATATAGTTTCGGACGCGACCGAAGATACGGTGTGGCTTTTGAGGTTAATGCTACCAATCTTTTTAATCAGGCAAATGTAACTGACAGATTTACAACCCAAGCGGTCGGAAGCTTGGTTGGTGACCCGACAGTTACTTTTAGAGATGCAAACGGCAATAATATCATTGTCGGAAGAACCACTACTGGTCTTCCTATCAATGCCAGTGGCAATCTAGCTCTGTTTAACAATTGTCTCGGTGGCGTTTGCGATGAGATCAATACGATCCGAGCGATCTTTGCCGGCGGTATTCAAAGCCGGTTATCAACCCTGATTAACAGTACTGTTGTGTTTCAACGAGCATTTGTTAATGAGAACGGCGTAACAGTTCAAGGATTTGCAAATGATCCGATTGAACGGGACGCCCGGTTTAATCAGCCTCAATCTTTCCAGGTCCCAAGAACGATTCGTTTTGGGTTCCGGTTCTTCTTTTAATTTTGAAGAAATGATTTGAGCTTTAGAGGTCGCCATAAAAAAGTGGCGGCCTCTTTTTTATGTTTGAGAAGCCCGCGCGTGAGCAAGGGCTTAACTAGGGCGTTGAATGCTAAGCCCATGCTCACGCGCGGGCTTCTGCACTACACACCCTTGGCCGGGGGGCTGAAAAATTTCAGATATTCTCCGCAACGTGATAGTATGAGAATATTGATTCTGCAATTTACTGATTTTTTACAAATTGGTTCCCTTCTACGGCGGCCCCGCAAAAGCATTTTTTGGAGGCGAGATGAATAATTTATGCAAAAATATTTTAACTTTGAGAATTAAGCGATTCGCCCGCAACGCCAGTATCGCAAATGTGATAATCATATTGCTCTTGTTGGCAATCCACGCGACAGGTAACGCGAGTCTCGAATCCAATGCACCTTTTTTGAATCGAATCAGCGGCTTTGTTTTTGACAAAAATCGTGTGCCGGTTTCTGATATTTATGTAGAACTTCAGAATGAACTGAATCAGACTTTGACGAGAGTTCGAACGGATGCAAGCGGTCATTATAAATTCACGGGTATGACGCGGGGAACCTATTATATTAACGTTTTGCCGGGCAAAACGGATTTTGTCGAACAGAGCATCAGGATTGAGGTCTCTAACTTTGGCCCTCCGGGCGGAAGTTTTGGACAAAGCGATGACGTCACGCAGGATTTTTACCTACAGGCTCGAAAAAAACCTTCTGATTCGGATCTTAATTTCACGCCCGGTGTGATTTTTGCTCAGTCAATTCCCAAAGATGCTGAAAGTATCTATAAGGATGCAGTTTCAACAATTAAGAGTTCAGATTTCGCAGAAGGGGAACGCTTACTAATAAAGTCGCTAAGTATTTTCCCTAATTATTTTATGGCCCTTAACAGGCTTGGCTATCTCTACTTCGAGCAGAAAACTTATGAGTTGGCGGCCGAGAACTTCGCAAAAGCTGCGGAAGTAAACCCTAAGAGCGAGCCAACTTTATTTTTGCTTGCCCTTTCGGTCTATAATACCAAGCAATACGATACGACCATTGAAATTTTGCGTGGAGCATTGGCCTATAACCACGAGACCGCGCGTATCTATCTATTATTCGGCAAAGCCTTTCGGGCAAAGAAAAACTATCAAACGGCTGAAACCGCTCTTTTGAAAGCAGAAAAACTCAATATCGACAAGGATCCAAAAATCGAATGGGAATTAGCGACGCTATACGGTAATGATCTTAAAAAATACGGCGAAGCTGCAGACAGACTTGAAAAATTTCTAAAGATGCAGCCCGACAGTCAAGACAAAGAAATGATCAAAGAACTTATCAAGACATTTCGAGAAAAAGACCAGGCGAAGTAAGCGGTGCGGCAAATTGCGGTGCCCGCGATTCGCCAAATGTTAATCGTTTCTTTGATGCACCCTTTGACGGTTTTAAGGCCAAATAATAGGCGGGAAATAATTCGAGAGATTCTTTTAGCTTTTCAAACCCTTCCTTTTCTTTACCGTCAGTTAGAAATCTTATGCCCTCCTGATATAAAGCTTCGGCGTTTTTTGGCACCTCCTGAGCAAGAACGACGCCCGGCGGAGCGGCCAGCGGTCCCAGTCGCACTGGTTGGGGCCTTAGATAAAATCGACCTGTTCATTTTTACCGAACCGCTCCCCGGAATCGCCGAGAGGCTTATAAGCGAGACGCGTTTTTCTTCAGGAATGTAGTTAATGCCGTATGGCAGAATCTTTACTATATAGATTCCATTAGGAAGTCCCCGGAAATAGAAAATCCCTGATCCGCCCGTTTTTGTCCGCCCGATCGGTGAACCCAAATCGTTTGCCAATTCGACATGCACATCATTGAGAGGTTGGCGTCCGGGGCCAAAGACAAATCCGGTAATGGAATTGAGTACAAATTCATCACTTGTTCCGTTGAACAAACTTTTCCCGTCATCGTCCGGAGCCGCAATTAAAACCGATGTCGAAAGCAGAATAAATAAAGTTGCGAACAAGTTGACTGATTTTTCATAAAGACTTCAATGAGACAGAGTTAGTAAAACACGGCCTGGAATCGCCGCAAGATACAAATTCTGTGTGACATGGGTATTTTACCAAAAATTGTCAAGAAACGACCCGGTATTTCCATATGCTATACTTCCAATTTGCATACAAAGCTTATAATTTTGCCTAAGGTTATTTAATAATTTGTCAGAGAGAATATATCGCGATTCGGTCCATAATATTATTCGCGTCAATACGGATTTGCCCGAAGGACAGCTTGTGGTCTCGTTGATCGACACGCCGGAATTTCAGCGGCTTCGGAGAATAAGGCAGCTTGGGCTGGCGTATTTCGCGTATCAGGCGGCGGAGCATTCGCGTTTTACACATTCACTCGGGGCGTTTCATTTAGCGGGCCGGATGGTTGCCAAACTCAGGTTGAAGTACGACATTCCGGAAGATGCCCAAACCGCAGTCCGAATAGCGGCCCTGCTTCACGACATCGGACATGGGCCATTCTCACACGTCATTGAATCTATCCTGGATTTTCATCACGAGCAATTTACGATAGACGCGGTCTTGAGCCCAGATACCGAGATCGGTAGATTGCTTAAAAAATATTCACCAGACCTCGCCAACGATGTGGCTTCGATCATTAGCGGCGATTTTCGCCATCGGGCACTCGCTCAGCTTGTCTCGTCACAGCTCGATGTTGACCGAATGGATTATTTGCTCCGCGACAGCTTGATGACCGGTGCAAAATACGGCATTTTCGATCTTGAGTGGATAATAAAATCGATCGAGATCAACGAGTCTGGCGATCATCTATACGTTTCTGCTCCCGGTATTTACGCGGTCGAAGATTATCTGCAGGCCCGTTACTATATGTACCGGCAGGTCTACTTTCACCGTACACTGCGGTCGGCCGAGGCTATTCTGCGTGTGCTTTTGAGCCGTGCCCTCTATCTATTCAAAAGCGGAGCACCAGTTTGGAATTCGATCGGCACACCAATGGATAAGATACTCGGCGGCAACAGACTCGGTTTGAAAGAACACCTCGAACTCGATGACACCGATGTCATGTTTAGCATAAAACAGTGGCAGCACTCGGGCGACGCTATCCTGTCGGATCTGGCAAAACGGTTTCTAAATCGACGGCTGTTTAAGGCGTTTGACCTCGACATGCCTGAGGCCGATCGCGACAGCTTTATTGCGGACGCCAAAACGATCGTCGCGGGCGCTGGTCTCGATCCTGATTATTATTTTGTCGAGGATCGTGCCGGGAATGTTCCATACTCGTTTTACTCAAAAGACACGGCGGATCCCAAAAATTTGATCTTTGTCGAAGAAGGATTTTCACGTCCTGCGATTCGCGAAATATCGGTTGTCAGCCCGGCGATCCGCGGACTGCAAAAAGGGTACAGCATTCACCGAATATGTTTCCCGGCGGAATTAAAAGACAAGATCGGCGAACTCTACCATAAGAGTTAATAGTGGAAAGTTAAAAGTGAATAGTTTTACAAACATTTCAAAAGGCTTATTCCTGACGCCAGGTTTTCGAATATCATTCTTTTTATTCATATTTGTAGTAGTTATCGCGTTCCCCGTTTCGGCCCAGCGCGTCGCGATCCTGACCCCGGACAAGGCGGCCTCCAGTATCATTTTTTCCAAAACGTTGGAAGATGAGCTCCAGAAAGATTTCAAAGTCCTCGACACGTCGCTGGGCGAAACCGCGTTTTTGTCTTCGCCGCCCGAAACTCCCTTCAATTTGACGACTGCCGATGCAAAAAATATCGGCGAGGCGATCGGAAGCGAATTTTTCATACTGATCAAGTCTGCAACTCAGCGACGCAGCTCTTACCTGAGGCCGGAATATTACGAGTCTTTCGCCGCGATCTATGTCGTAAGTTCGCGAACCGGACGTCTGATCTTTTGGAAACTTTCGAGCTTTAATGAGCAGAAGCCGGAGATCTCAAAAAAAAATCTGACCGACGCTGCGCCATCCCTCGCTAGCGAGATCATCCGGAATGTCCGTTTGGCGGCACCCGCAGAAATGTCGGAACCCGTTCCGCTTCGACTCGAAGAAGTTCCAGAGGAAAAATCGCCCGCGGCCAAAAATTTCCGCTCGCCCGTTCCCTACCGTCGAATAAAGCCTGAATATACTGCCGAAGCATCGCTTTATGACGTCAAAGCAACCGTCGATATCGTTGTTGATCTGGACGCTGACGGGGCGATATTGCGGACCGAGATCGTTCGCTGGGCGGGCTTTGGTCTCGACGAATCAGTCGAAAAGGCCGTCCGCACTATGAACTGGCGGCCAGCGATGCGAAAAGGCAAGTTTTTGCCGATGCGGTTTTTGGTGCGATATAATTTCACCAAGGTCCCAAAGGAGACCCCGTGATCGCCCAAAGCCATCACCTATCCAAAGATCAGACATTAATATCGGGGCATAACAAAAACCGTACAAATGAGAAAAATCAGAGCGGCAGTTAAACTTGTGACATTCGTCATTACAACGCTCGCAATTTACTATTTTTGGGTTTTTACGCATTTCTTTGTTCCCAACAAGATATATTGGCGCCAGGTCACATTTGGCGCATGGACGCGAAGTTTTGTTTGGATCTCGAACTTAAAGATAGAGGTCAAAGGCGTCACGCCAAAACCTCCGTTTTTTTTGGTAACTAATCATCTGAGCTACACCGATATCGGAGCTCTGAGAGCGGTTGTAAAAGGCGTTTTTGTCGCCAAAAGCGAGGTCAAAGATTGGTTTCTCGCCGGTGCGATCTGCCGCGATATGGGAACGATCTTTATCAACCGCAGCAACCGGCGTGACATACCACGGGCGGGCGAAGAGATTATCCGACGGCTCGACGCGGGCGAAGGCGTTATCGTTTTTCCGGAAGGTACCAGCACAAAGGGCGAGACCGTTCTGCCATTTAACTCTTCATTCCTCGAATTTGCCGCCCGGGCCAAGATCGCCGTCTCGTACGCCTCGATCACCTATCGCACACCGCCCGGCGAAACGCCCGCCCACCTCGCCGTCTGCTGGTGGCAGGATGTTAGCTTTTTTGCACATCTCTGGCGGCTTTTCCATGTTAAGGAATATACAGCGACCATAAATTTTGGCGACGCTCCGGTGACGAATGCCGACCGCAAAGCCTTGGCCGCCGAGCTCCGGGATGGCGTGGCCGAACTTTTTGTGCCGGTACCGTAAGAAACCTGATGTCCGACTAAACCTTTTGATCGGATTTTGAGTATTAGTTGTAAATATTTAGGAGTACAAAATGAGAACACTTTTATTTCGTTATGTTACCGCCTTGGCAATCGGGCTTTTTTCCATTACAGCGGCGATGGCCCAGAACACGGGGTTTGATACGGGCCGGATGGATCGGACCACCGATGCGTGTCAGGACTTTTTCCAATATGCTAATGGGACGTGGTTAAAGAATACAGAAATACCAGCGTCCGAAGCTCGGTGGGGAACATTTAATATGTTGGCGGATTCGAACAACGCCTTGTTAAAAGATGTTCTCGATACGGCCGCTAAGACCCGTTCCAAGGCCGGCAGCGACACTCATTTGATAGGCGATTTTTATGCCTCATGCATGGACGAGGCCGGTATCGAAAAGGCCGGCCTCAGCCCGCTAAAGCCTTATTTTAAGGAGATTGATCGTGCCAAGACCTCGGCCGATATCGTCAAATTGATCGCAAAAATGCACAACGGGGGCCTGCCTGCGGTTTTTGGTTTTGGAGCCGGAGCCGATTTAAAAGATTCGAACGTCGTCATGATCAACGCCGGTCAAGCCGGTTTAAGCCTGCCGAACAAGGATTACTACACTAAGGACGATGCCAAATCGGTCGAGACTCGTGCCAAATTTGTCGAGTATATGACCAATATGTTCAAACTGCTCGGCGACTCGCCCGCAGCGGCCGCTTCGCACGCCACGACGGTTATGGCAATGCAGATGCGGCTCGCCAACGCCTCGCTGGCACCGACCGAGATGAGAAATCCGGATACGCGTTATAACAAAATCTCGATGACGGCGGCGCAGGAATTGACGCCCAACCTTTCGTGGACGGCTTATATGGCCGAGCGCGGCGTGACTCCGGAAAAAGACATCAACCTCGCACAGCCCAATTTCTTTCGAGAAGTAAACGCAATGCTCACCAGCGTGCCGGTGGCGGATTGGAAAGTCTACTTCCGCTGGATGGCCGTTAATTCAGCGGCTTCGGCCCTGCCCAAGGCGTTTGCCGACGAGAATTTCAACTTTTTTGGCAAACATCTCTCCGGTCAAAAAGAACGCCAAGAGCGTTGGAAAACATGTACGCAGGCGGTTGACAGCAGTTTGGGCGAGGCCCTCGGTATGGAATACGCAAGGATCGCGTTTAAGCCGGAGTCAAAAGCTCGGATGAACGTCTTGATCGATAATTTGATGGCGTCGATGAAGGACCGGATCGACGGTCTCGAGTGGATGAGCCCGGAAACAAAGAAGGAAGCACATGCCAAACTCTCGACATTCAAACGCAAGATCGGATATCCGGATGTGCTCCGCGGCTATAGTGGTCTCAAGATCGACCGTAAATCGTATGCGATCAATCGTATGCGGGCAAATCAATTCCAGATCGAGCGCAACTTTCAGGACCTCGGCAAACCGCGTGACAAAACCCGGATGGGAATGACACCGCCGACGGTCAACGCTTCGTACAGCAGCACAAATAACGACATCACATTTCCGGCCGGCATATTGCAGCCTCCGTTCTTTAATTTTGCGGCGGATGACGCTATCAATTACGGAGCTATCGGCGGCGTGATCGGGCATGAGATCACGCACGGTTTTGACGATTCGGGCAGCAGGTTTGACGCTGACGGCAACCTGAAAATGTGGTGGACGGAGGGTGACCGGGCTAAATTCGAAGAGCGTGCCGATTGCGTCGTTCAGCAGTTTAACGGCTATGAGGTTCAGCCCGGATTGTTTATCAACGGCAAGCTGACGCTGGGCGAAAATATCGGCGATTTTGCGGGTTTGACCGTTTCGTACTACGCATTCAAAAAATCGCTCGAGGGCAAACCGCGTCCGGCCGATATCGATGGATTTGCACCCGAACAGCGATTTTTCCTCGGTTGGGCACAGGTCTGGGCCGGCAAATACACACCCGAGGCCGAACGCCAACAGGTCGCCGGAAATTCGCATTCTCTGCCGCAATGGCGCGTCAACGGCCCGCTCTCAAACATGCCCGAATTTGCCGAGGCCTTTGGCTGCAAAACCGGAGCTAAAATGATCCGCGAAAAAGTCTGCGAGATCTGGTAAGCGGTAGAAAAACCGTCTGTTTGTAACGGAGAGATCTGTGTAGATTGGTGCTTTATTCGTGCATTCGTGGCTAAAAAGGGAAGTGCCACGAATGCACGAATAACTCCTCGGCGACGCCCTTCGGCTGGTTCGCAGGGCTTCGATAAGAACGCATTCTTGAGGCTTTATTCTGACCTCCGCAAAGCGGCCTTTTCGGAAAGCCTTTATTTGATTCCAATGAGTTCGGGACACCGAAAGACCAAGACCGCAGATTTTACTTCGGCGGTGCCTTTGCCTGTAAAACTGTTTTCGCGGCAGCGATTTGAGCTATCGCCTGCAGGCCATTTCGCTTGATCTGAAGGGCTTGAACTTGTGAATTTGTCCAATCAATCCGGGCTAACTTCGAAAATAAATCCTTAAAGGAATTGCCTCCTATGAAGTCAGCATAGTGGCTGTCTCGGGTCGGAATCGAAATTTTATATGAAAATTGGTTCTCGGTGTATTCAGGAGCTTCGTTGACGCTATTGATAGCTGAGGGCAGATCC
>JBGTCS010000052.1:0-10030 GCA_041748715.1 Pyrinomonadaceae bacterium
CGCTCCGGCGTATTGATTTGGCGTCGGTTTTGTCGCGACGCGTCGGACGGCGCCTTTTAAGACTACCTGAGCGTTACGAACATTTTTATTTAAATATTCGATGACCATGTCGACGGTTACGTCGTCGTGACCGTCGTACCAGCAATCGTAGTCGGTGACGAGAGCGAGCGTCGCGTAGGCGATCTCGGCCTCGCGGGCGAGCTTTGCTTCCTGCAGGTTGGTCATGCCGATGACGTCCATTCCCCATTGGCGATAAACGTTTGATTCGGCCTTTGTCGAGAACGCCGGGCCTTCCATACAAAGGTATGTGCCGCCGCGGTGCGTTTCGACGCCGGCTTCGATACAAGAAGCTTCGAGAATATCGCCAAGTTCGCTGCACACGGGATGTGCAAATGTCACGTGGCCAACGATCCCTTCGCCAAAAAATGTCGATTCGTGGGCCCGGGCCCGCGTTCTGTCAAAGAACTGATCCGGGATAACAAAATCCGTTGGAGCATATTTTTCCTGAAGCGAACCGACTGCAGATACAGACAAAATATATTCGACACCCAATAATTTCATGGCGTAAATATTTGCCCGAAAGGGAAGTTCGCTCGGCGTTAATTTATGACCGCGGCCATGTCGAGGCAAAAACGCCACCGTCACACCTTCCAGTTCGCCCACGATAAACGCGTCCGACGGCTTGCCAAACGGCGTGTCGACCGCTATCTCGCGTACATTTTCCAACTCAGGCATTTGGTACAACCCGCTGCCGCCTATGATTCCGATGTTTACTTTTTCCATTATTAAAGTGATCGTAAAGACGTTATTAACTAAAATCAGATGCTGGGATAATTCGTTGTTCTAATCCGCCTTGGCAGGCGAATAAACTTTAATTATTTTTCCGTTAGCCGCTGTTCAGGCGAAAACCAGGCGGCCCTTTGGTTCGGGAATTGTCCGTCCAATTTCTTTTGCCGTATCTATCCATTCCTGGATAATAACTTCTGCATTGGCGAGCGCCTCTTGATAGGATGTTCCGTCAGCCATGCATCCCGGCAATTCGGGGACCTCAGCCACAAACGCTTCATCATCTTTGCTCCAATAAATAATAATTTCGTATTTATTCATTAGTTTCACCTAACCGATATTTCAAAAGTATATTACGAACCTGCTTAACTTGATAAGCTTTAGCTATTTTGTTTTGGCTGAATATTAATAATTTCTTCGACATCGACCCGAGTAAAAATATGATGACTTCCACTTGTTCGCTCATCGAAACTAAATGCGATCAGTAATCGACGAAGATCATCGAAATCGATATTGGCGTCAGAAACGCCTAGCAATATCTTTTCCCGAATCTTTTTAATTCTCGACATCTTAACCCAGGTTTACAAAAGTTGCCCGACGTTAAATAAAGCGAGGGACGATCAATAAAATCGCCCCTCGCTGTTTACTGTGTAAAAAGCCGCCTACTTTTTCTTAGGTACCGGTTTCTTTGCATCAGGTTTTGCCGGTGCATCTTGGGGCATCTCGATTTCGGGTGGCATTCCCTGCGGCGGCATTTGCTGTTTCTGCTGCAACTGCTGGATCTGTTCGTCGGAAACGGTCGGAACGTCGAAATCGTCGGGAACCTGAATATTGTTGCTCGCGACTATATCTGCCAGCAATTTCTTTTCTTTCTCGGCCTCTAACTTGTTCTTGACATAGTCCTTGACCGGAGTTTCGCGGGCGGCCGGGTTATCCGGATCTTTATAACCCGTACCGATCAAAATGTGACGAACGTCGTAGCTCTCTTCTTTCTTGCCGTCTTTCTCGGTCATGCCAAGTTTTCGGTCCAGTTTTATGATGTGATATCCGAAATCACTTTCGACCAGTTCGGGTGAGATCTGGCCATCTTCGAGAGCGAGGGCTGCCTGTTCGAACGGGGCGACCATGCGACCCTTTGGCACGTCCTTATAAAGCCCGCCCTGACCAGCGCCGTCCGGACCTTTATTGCCTGGATCTTCGCTAAATTCGTTTGCGAGTGCGGCAAAATCTTCGCCAGCCTTAGCACGATCCAAAATGCCCTGAGCTTTGACCTTCTTCTGTGCCGGATCAAGCTCCGGATGTTCGGCGATGTATTTGTCTATTTCTTCGTCGGTGACCTTCATCGTCTCGGTCGCCTTTTCCGAGTAAAGCCGGGCCAAAAACTGTGCCTGCTGTAGTTTGACCTGAAGGTTAGCCTTATCGATAAACTCTTTTGAGAGTTCGCCGGCGGCCGCTTTCTGATCGTATTCAGCCTTGTAAATTCGGATCTTTGCAAAAATATCGCGGGCCTGAGTTCTCTCTTCCTCCGAGATCTCGCGATCCTTCATGTCAGGGCTGCTCGCTTTTAGAAGTTCGAGCTTTGCATTGAGAAAATCGTTAAATTCTTCTTCATGACTGCGGGTTTCGGTCGTCGTGCTGCCCAGACCGAGCCTTTCCAAAAAGCCTTTCGTCGGCCGCGGCTGGTTGTCTTCTTCCCAAAAAGCCTTTACCTGATCCTCTGAAATGAAACCAAACGGCGGCATCGGCCCCTTATCTTTGTTGATCTCGCGGTCGTAATTGACGGCAAGAATCTCGGCCCGAATGCTCTCTAGTTCCTGACGTTTCGACGGTTCATCGGCGAGACCATCTTTTTTTGCCTGGCTGGCAAACGCGAGAAGCTGCTTCAAATTCTCGATCTGCTGCTTTTTCATCTCGGGATCTTCGGCCAAACGCTTTAAGATCGCCGGATTTGTCTTGGCGACATCCGCCAGCAGCATCTCGATCTCTGACTTGCTGATCGAGTTGAACGAAGCCAGTGCGTGTCCGCCGCCAGCTTTGTTTTTCCATACGACGAGTCCCGCTCCGATGGCCAGGATCGCGACAACCAAAATTAAACCTTTTGTTAAATTACTCAATGCCCAAAGTCCTCACTTTCACAAAATCTGCCCAATGCTAATCGGCTATGATAACAAATGACGTAGATTTCAACTAACGAAAAACCGTCAAACCTTGGATTGGACTAGCTCGAGTAGAACGCCGTTTGCCGACGATGGATGAACAAACGCGACCAGACAGCCCTCTGCACCGACACGGGGATGTTCATCTATCAGCCGCATACCTCGTGATTTAAGTTTTGCGAGAGCCGCCTCGATATCCTCAACATCAACGGCGATATGGTGAATGCCGCCGCCGCGTTTGTCTAGAAATTTAGAAATAGGCGAATCGTCGCTTGTCGGTTCGAGCAGTTCGATGCGGCTTTCGCCGATCGGGAGCATGGCGACCCGAACCTTTTGATCGTCGACGGTCTCAGTATGAACATTTTCGAGCCCCAGAGCGTCGCCCCAAAATTTCAGGGCTTCATCGATATTTTTTGTGGCAATTCCTAGATGGTTTATCTTCATAACAGAGTTCTAAGTTTTCCGATGCTTATATCAGCTTCCTTTATTATATTTCTGAGGATCTTGGGGTGAAGAACCTTGCCGGCGTGATATGGAACGGTCGCTCGCCGACCTTCAGGGTTTTTATAGATCAAGTGACTCCCGGATTGGCGGGCGAGAAAAAATCCTGATTTCTCAAGGACTTTTATGATTTGTGAGGCTGTGACTCGAGGCCATTTCTCACTCATACTGCAAGTTCCATCATCGTAAGACTGACGTTTTGCGTCTGCCGAATCTCTTCGCCCGATTCGAGTCGATCTTCGATGTGTAGAGATATCGCGTCCTTAATATTGGAGATGACCTCTTCGTAAGTGTCGCCCTGTGTGTAACAGCCTTGTAGTTCAATACATGAGGCAAAATATCCGTCGTCGTCCTTCTCAACAATCACTGAAAATCGATAATTTGTCATTTTTCATATCCTCATCCGCTGATTATATCCTCAACCGCCGAATATGGGTCGTTTTTCTTTTCGGCGATCTCGAGAGCAAGTTTTTCGAGCTTTTCGCTGGTTCCGTTTCTGCTTAAAAGGTCGGACAAGAGCTTTTCTTGAATCAGTTCCAACAGCCGCCATTTGGCGATCGCCTGCCGTCGAATCAAACTTCCATCACTCGTTGCCTGATACTTGTAATATGCATCGATCGCGGCAACGAGATCCTGCATGCCTTTATTTTCCGTGGCGATCGTTTTGACGATCGGCGGATCCCACATATCGGGCCGATGTGCGAGTGATAGGAGCGATTCGAGTTCTTTTTGGGTCCGCAAAACGCCTTCGCGGTCCGCCTTGTTGATAACAAAGACGTCGCCGATCTCCATTATTCCGGCCTTTATTGCCTGAATATCGTCGCCCATACCCGGCACAAGGACGACGACCGATACATCCGCTGTTTTGACGATCTCGACCTCATCCTGACCGACGCCGACCGTCTCGACAATGACCTTATCAAAGCCCGCTGCGTCCATGATTGCCACCGCATCGACCGTTGTCCGCGAAAGCCCGCCAAGATTGCCCCGCGTCGCCATCGAACGGATAAAAATGTTTTTGTCGAGGCCCAGCGTCGCCATCCGAATGCGGTCGCCGAGAATTGCGCCTCCGGAGAACGGGCTTGATGGATCGACGCAAATTATGCCGACCATTTCGCCCTTTTCCTTGTAATAAAACGCGAGTTTATCAACGAGTGAAGATTTGCCGGCGCCCGGCGAACCCGTAATGCCGATCACGACAGCTCGCCCCGTGCGCGGAAAGATCGACTTCATCAGTTCCGCAGCGCCGTCTGCTCCGCTTTCGACCTTGGTGATCGCTCGTGCGATCGCTCGCGGGTTTCCAGATAAAAGTTGTTCGAGGTCAATCATCAATTTTTTGCAGGTCGTTCGATTCCCAGATCGTCAGCAATTTTTCTAACAAGGTGTTCTTTTATTTCACGATGTCGGGGAATAGAGGTCATTTTCCCTGACATTAAATTCTTTATAAATGCTGTGATTACCACCCTGACGCAGCAATACACAGCCGCATTGTTCAACGTATCTGATCAGATCTTTCAGTTTCATCTAGGCAGCCTGAAGTATCAAAACTTCCTTCTGCGACCCCGCAGTAAGCGACACACGCTTATCCGCTTCGTCCCGGTAGCATTCAAGGAGCAAAGAAACCGCTTCCTTAAGATTTTCTCGAGTCTCTTCGATTGTCTCTCCTTGAGTATTGGCTCCCGGGAATTCTGCAACATAGCCTATATAACCGCCTTCCGTTGCTTTCTCGTAAATTGCAGTCAATCTAAGTTCCGACATAATTAACCTCAATAATCAAAATCCAGACATAATTTTGGCATTTTTGTCATAGAAAACAAAAAAGCGAGTCGTGAGACCCGCCATTTTGTATATCAGGTGGAAGAGATTTACATCTGCCCTTCGTCAGCCGACGGGCCGTAGATCGACGGTACGGGGATGTCGTTCAATCGAAGATATACCGACAACTGGCCTCGATGATGGATGATGTGATTCATCACAAACGTACGCATGACAGCGACTTTAGGCATAGTCATGTAAACTTGGTCGCCATTACGCATCGTCCAATCCGTCATAAAAGTTTCGTCCGACGTTTCGCCCAATATGATCTGGGCATTGGCGATATGTTCGTCAAAAAATGCAAGTAATTCTTCGTTTGTTTTGGGTTCGTATGGAGTGAAATCCATCGTTGCAAAATCGAGAACGTCGCTCTTTAACGTCTCTTTTGTCCAACCAAACATTTCCGCGCAATGAACCGCGAGCCGTCCGAATGTCATGGATTTTTCGTGCGGTTTCCAATCGAATTTCTCGGCCGGAACCCGCTCCAGCAACTGCCGGGTGACTTTTGCTTCGTTCTCTAATTCCCCTAAAAACGCCGATGCCAATCGGCCCGAACTCTGTGCTATACCTGAACTCATAGTTTTCTCCTTTGTCTGAATTACGAAATGGAAAATCATTATAACACCATGTTTCACAAATGCAACATGAAACAGATAACGAAGGTTTTTTTTGTGAATCCGCGGCTAAGGAGTTTCGAAAAAAGCTTAACGCTGAGGGCGGAGAGGAAGACGCCGAGGGCGGAGAGAGTTGAATTCAGGTTGACCATCCAAATTCACATCGTTAGTGTCTGGTTCGAGCCACTCCATAAACTCTGCGAAAGTCTCCGCGTCCTCTGCGTTCGAAAAAAGCTTGGCACTGAGCAGGGACAAGAGCATGAGGAAATCAAGAGAATGGAAACGTCTTAAAACAGCCCATTGTCAAAAACTAAATTGATTTGAGCAAATGTTTAGCGATAACGATGCGCTGGATCTCGCTCGTGCCTTCGCCGATCGTACAGAGCTTTGAGTCACGCCAGAATTTTTCGGCCGGATAATCTTTTGTATAACCATAGCCGCCATGAATCTGAACGCACTCTTCAGAAACTCGAACGGCTGTTTCAGATGCGAACAGTTTCGCCATCGCGGACTGTTGGGTAACCGGTTTATCCAGATCTTTTGTAGCCGCCGCCTGGAGCGTCAAAAGGCGCGAGCATTCGATCTGCGTCGCCATATCGGCCAGTTTGAACTGGATCGCCTGAAAATCCGCGATCGGCTGGCCGAACTGCTCACGTTCTTTGGCGTATTTTACCGCGGCCTCGTAAGCTCCCTGAGCGATACCAACCGACAATGCGGCGATAGAGATCCGTCCGCCATCAAGTACTTTCATCGCTTGCAGAAATCCCTCGCCCTCGGTGCCGAGCCGGTTTTCGTCCGGAACCTTGCAGTCTTCGAAAACGACGGAGGCCGTTTCGGACGCCCGCATCCCCAGCTTGTTTTCCTTGTGCTCGCTGCGAAATCCGTCCATCGACTTGTCAAAGATGAACGCCGAAATTCCGCGGCTACCTTTTTCTTTGTCGGTAACGGCGACCGCTACCAGCGTTTTGCAGGCGATCGCGTGAGTAATGAAATTTTTTGACCCATTGACGGTCCAACTGTCGCCGGACCGAACGGCATTCGTTCTCGTTCCCGAAGCATCAGAACCGGCTTGTGATTCGGTCAGCCCCCAGGCTCCGAAACTCTCGCCTTTTACAAGCGGAACCAGATATTTCTGTTTTTGGGCTTCACTGCCGAACATATAAATATGATTCGAACACAATGAATTGTGGGCCGCGACGGAGAGTCCGACTGAACCGCAAACACGTCCGAGTTCCTCGATGATCGTCGCATATTCGACGTAACCCATCCCGGCACCGCCGTACTCCTCCGGGAAAAGCACTCCCAGCAGCCCCAATTCCGCCAGTTTTGGACGAAGTTCCTCAGGGAAATGCTGGGCCTCGTCCCATTCCATCACGTGAGGCTTGATCTCGCTCTCGGCAAATTCGCGGATGCTGTATTTAATTTGTTGCTGTTCTTCCGATAATTCAAAATTCATAATAGATCTAATAACAAATAGTTATGTTCGCATAACAGCGTTTCGGAGGCAACCCTGACCCGGTTTGACGCCTGTATATTTGATTTTGATGATTTACACTCAGCTAGTCCGTTAGAAAACAGATTAATAGGCGTGGAGATCAGGTATAATGTTGCTAATGAATTAGCGATACTCTGGAGGGAATAAGGATGGCGGCAATTACTACAAGGTTCTGTGTTCTCTTAATCTTGGTGGTTACTTTGACTGGCTTGGCGAGCGGTCAGGATTCGGATCTTAGGCTAGAGCCAACTGGTTTTGTGATAGAGATTCATTCGAACCGCCCACCGGGTCCTGTGCCTATAGAACTGAGACGCGACAAATCCTCAGGATTTTGGGCGTCCGGTTTTCCTTATCTCAAGGACTGGAAACGGTCGGACACGAGCGAGGCGAGTCAAGTATTGGATTTTAAGGCAAATCTGATAGGTGATCAGGGCGAACTGGTTATATCGCTCTTTAGGGGGAAACGGTTTGGAGAGATTATAGAAAAAATTGCCCGTATTCTGATTTCTGAAGGTGACACGGTCGTCGTTTCGGAAATGGCGAAATTCGGTTTTGAGCCGATTACCGTCAAGTTGCTGCGGAAAACAACGACTGTTGCCAATGTTCCACTGGTCTCGAATCCTGCTTCTCTTTTGCGGACGACCGTTATTCCTATCGTTTCGACGCTACCCAAATTTTATATTAAATTTCACAACGAAACGGGCAAGGATATCATGGCATTCGATTGGCACACTGAAGCTGGCGGACGGCGGTTGATGACCGGTCTGGCTCAGGGAAAGTATGGACATGTGCTGATCGAGTCGAGCAGTTCGTACGAGATGAATATTAACGCTAGACAAAATAAGGGGGACACGGATTTAATAAAAATGGTGATCAGTGCGGTTATTTTCAAGGACGGCACGGTGGAAGGCTCGACTCAGGCAGCCGAGACCTATTTTTCTTTTACGGAAGGCCGAAAGAAAGCTCTCGATAGCCTGGTCCCTTTACTTGAATCGGCTAGTGTAGGGAACTCACAGAGACCCGATCTTGCGGGTTTGATCGCGAGAGTCGATTCCCTCACCGACGACTTTCCCAAAATAGACGGAAATATATACACTACGGTCGGCATCGCCTTTGAAAGCGTGATTACCGAAGCGATGCAAAATCTCCGCAAGATCGATTCGGAATCAGTGGGAAAGCCCGACAGCGAGAAGATGGCCAAGCTAAATGAAGTCGCAAAATTTTTCCGCGAATGGCAATCTCGGATGGCCAAACAGTAAATAGATGACTCCCAATTTTACTTTTAAAGTAACGGATGATGCGATTGCCGAACTTCTTCGGCAGACGAAAACCATAGCGGTCCTTGGGATCAAACCCGAGACGCATGCATATCAGCCGGCCTTTTACGTGCCAAAATATATGGCCGATGCTGGTTACGATATTATTCCGGTCCCCGTCTACTATCCCGACGTGACCGAGATTCTGGGAAAACCAGTCTACCGCGATCTGGATTCGATCCCGGTCGAGGTCGATCTGTTAAATGTTTTTCGACGTTCAGAGGATATTCCTAAGCACACCGACGAGATCCTTTCAAAAAAACCTAAAGCCGTTTGGTTTCAGCTTGGGATTCGCAACGACGCCGTCGCGCAAAAACTGGCCGAAGCAGGCATCAAGGTCATTCAGGATCTATGTTTGATGGTCGAACACCGGGCTTTGATCTAGAGTTTTTTGGCCGCGGTTTTCTTTCCTGAGGGGTTTGTCCGAAAAAGGTCTACTTCTTCGCTGGTCAGCGGCCGGCTTTGTCCAACGGGAAGATATCTTTCGGCGATTGGCCCGATCGCGATTCGCCGCAGCTTTACGACGGAATGACCGATCGTGTCGAACATTTTGCGGATCTGCTGGTTGTGGCCTTCGAAAAGCGTGACTTCATACCAGCCGTTTTTATCGGTCGGTTTTAGGTCCCGGATATCGGCCGGAGCGGTTTTATAACCATCTTCGAGAAGGACACCGCGCCTGAGTTTGTTGATCGCAACTTCTGACGGCAAGCCTTTGACCTTGACCTCGTAAACCTTGGGAATGGTTTTCGAGGACGCTACAAAATTTGTAAAATCGCCGTCGTTCGTCAGAATTATCAACCCCTCGGTGTTGTAGTCAAGGCGTCCGACCGGATGAAGCCGTCCGTGGCCTTTGACCAGATCGACAACTAATTTTCGCCCCTCAGGGTCAGCGGCGCTCGATAGATAGCCCTTTGGTTTATTGAGGAGTATATAAATGTTTGAACGGTTTTGTATCTTGGCGTTGATCAGTTTGCCTCGGACCTTGATATGATCCTTTTCCGGGTCGGCTTTTGTTCCAAGTTCTGTAACGATCTCGCCATTGACCGACACCTCGCCGGCTTTGATTATCTCCTCTGACGCCCGCCGCGAAGCGATTCCTGCCTGAGCTATAAGTTTTTGCAATCTTTCCTGCATAACAATTCTGAATCCGTGATTCTACAGTATTAAAACGAATCTTTCATCTTTGGGAGCAATTGAGAGTCTTGTGGAATCTGAAAGTACAGAGGATATTGCCCGCAAAGCCGCAGAGACCGCAAAGTAAGAAAATAAATACCCGACCTTAAATGCGGACGCAAGATAGCTTGAGCCTAAAAATAAGGGTTGGCCATAATGCTTTCGATTGTGCCC
>JBGTCS010000053.1:0-1512 GCA_041748715.1 Pyrinomonadaceae bacterium
TCGAGTCTGCCGTCTTCGGTAGCACGCGAAACCGAGGAAGCATTTGCCCGGGCCGGTTATCCGGTCATCAGCAATTCGTCGTGTTATCGCATGGACGAGGATGTGCCGCTGTTGATTGCTGAGATCAATCACGATCATCTGGGATTGATCGACAAACAGCGTGAGAACCGCGGATTTGCCAAGGGATTTATTATTACAAATCCAAACTGCGCCGTTGTCAGCTTTGCCCCGCCGCTGGCGGCTCTGCACCGTAAATTCGGAGTCGAAGAGGTGATCGTCACAACAATGCAGGCCATCTCGGGTGCCGGATATCCGGGCGTGGCTTCGCTCGATATCGCGGATAATGTTTTTCCATACATCGCCGGCGAAGAGCCTAAGGTCGAGACCGAAGCTCAAAAAATATTAGGCGTATTCACCGAGGGCGGTATTCAAAAGGCTGATTTTACAGTTTCGGCCCAATGCTTCCGCGTCAATGTCATCGACGGCCACACGGCTTCGGTTCGCGTAAATCTAAAACAGACCGCAACGCTTGAGGAAGTCGTGGATGCGATGCGGACATTCCCGTCGCTCGATCTTCATTCATCGCCAAAGCGTTTTATCGATGTCAGCGACGAACCGTCACGACCGCAGCCCAGGCTCGACCGCGATAACGGTGACGGAATGACGATCACGGTCGGCCGTGTCTTTCCGGATAATATTTACGATTATCGTTTTGTCGCCCTGAGCCACAATACGGTGCGCGGAGCCGCCGGTTCGGCGATATTAAATGCGGAACTGCTAATTTCCAAAAACATAATTTAAAAAATGGACGAACCTGCGAAATCCGGTAAGAGCTACACACAGCGAGTGTTAATAGCGGCGGCTATCGTTTGCCTTGTAATTCTTGGGTTGATCGCCGTCTATTTCACGCTCGATATTCTGCTGCTGATCTTTGCGGCGGCACTGCTTGCGATATTTTTGCGAGGCCTGGCGGATGTTTTGCGGCGATGGATACCGCTTTCCGAGGGCTGGCTTGTTCTGGTCGTGACAGTGCTTCTCGTAATTGTGATCGCCGGATCTGTCGCTTTGCTGGCTCCGAGTGTTGCCGAGCAAGTTAAGGTCTTGCGTTATGAGATCCCAAATTCAGCCCAGGGTGCTGGAGAATATTTATCGCAGTATAGTTGGGGCCGAACGATCCTGGCTCAACTGCCGAGTGCCGATGACATAATGACGAGGGGCGATGCGGCGACCGTGCTGACCAGCGTCGGCGGATATTTTTCGTCAACGCTCGGGGCGGTCGGTAATTTCTTTGTTACGATCCTGCTGGCAATTTATCTGGCGACCGAACCGAGATTTTACTCTGCGGGTCTGGTGCGGCTGTTTCCAAAACCGAAACGCGAACGTGCCGGCGAGGTTCTCGACGAGATATATAACACGCTGCGATGGTGGCTGATCGGCAAAGCGGGGTCGATGCTCTTTATCGGTGTGCTGACATGGATCGGGCTCTCGATTTTGGGCGTTCCGCTGGCTTTA
>JBGTCS010000054.1:0-2782 GCA_041748715.1 Pyrinomonadaceae bacterium
GGAGGAATGGATTTATAAACACAGCCCATGGGTTGACAAAGGAAGTTGTCGATTTCTGTGGACGGAAGTTCATGTTAGTGCTGCTTCAGATTATGTGATAAATGGGCAAGGCGGACCGTTGCCCGAATTTGATTGATTTTAGACAAACTGGCCGCCCGCTGACGCAGGCGGTTCTGACAAGAATATGGAAACAAAAATGGAAAAAGAATATATGAAAGGCGGCGAGTTTTTGATCGCCGATTCTACGGCGGGCGAGATTTTTACACCAGAAGATTTTACCGATGAGCAAAAGATGATCGGTGAGACGACGCGTGAGTTTGTCGATAATGAGGTTCATCCTCAATTGCCGGCGATGGAGCAGCATGCCTGGGAAATTGCCCGCGATCTGGTCAAGAAAGGCGGCGATCTTGGCCTGCTTGGTGCGACGATTCCCGAGGAATACGGGGGTCTTGGTCTTGATCAGGTTACTGGTGCCGTTATTGCCGAAATGATGGGCCGCGCAGGCGGTTTTGGGACGACATTTGGAGCTCAAACCTCGATCGGTCTTTTGCCAATCTTGTATTTTGGTTCAGAGGAACTAAAACACGAATGGATACCAAAGATCGTCTCTGGTGAACTTGTATCAGCGTATTGTCTGACAGAAAGCGGATCAGGGTCGGACGCTCTTGGAGCAAAAACAAACGCCAAACTTAGCGAAGACGGTTCGTCTTACACGCTGAACGGCGAAAAAATGTTTATCTCTAATGGCAGCTTTGCTGACGTTTTTATTGTATTTGCCAAAGTTGACGGCGAAAAGGATAAATTCTCGGCGTTCGTTGTCGAGCGAAGCGAATCATGCCGCCCCGGCAGCGAAGAGCATAAAATGGGGATCAAATCATCGTCGACCACGCCGCTGATTTTATCGGACTGCAAGATACCGGCTACAAATCTGATCGGCAATGTCGGCGACGGGGCTAAGATCGCCTTTAATATTTTGAACGTCGGACGATTTAAACTCGGTGCTTCAGTTACCGGCGGTGCGAAGCTAGCGATTCATGAGGCGGTTCGATATGCCAACGAACGCGAACAATTCAGGAAAAAAATATCGTCCTTTGGTGCGATCAAACATAAATTGGCCGAAATGGCGATCCGCACATGGGTCGCAGAATCGATAACTTACCGAACGGTCGGTATGATCGACGCCCTGATCGGCGACGGTGCTGATGACGCTACAAAGCTGCAATCGATCGAAGAATACGCGGTGGAATCATCGATCAATAAGGTAGCCTGCTCCGAGGCTCTCGATTATGTAGTTGACGAGATGGTCCAGATCTTTGGCGGTTACGGATATTCTGCCGATTATCCGGCTGAAAAAGCGTATCGCGATTCGCGGATCAACCGAATTTTCGAGGGCACGAACGAGATCAATCGAATGCTTATTCCCGGCCAGTTGATGAAGCGAGCGATGAAGGGCAAACTCGGTCTGCTGCAGGCGGCAAAGGCCTTGCAGGACGAGATCCTCAATCCGCAAATGTCGTTTGACGAAGACACTTCGCTTCTGGCGGCCGAAACCAAGCTTGCTCAAAATGCCAAAAAGATCGCTTTGATGGTACTTGGTACTGCAGCTCAGAAATATATGATGGCCTTGAGCGAACAGCAGGAAGTTTTGCTAAATTGTGCAGATATCATTATGGATGCCTATCAGATGGATACGGCGATCTTAAGAGCGAAAAAATCAGCCGATAAAAATGGTGAGGAGGCGGCGGGCCGCTACATCGACATGGCGGGTGTCTATTGCAACGACGCGATCCAACGAGTCGATGCCAAAGCAAAAAACACGATCGCCGCCATTGCCGAAGGCGACGAAGGCCGCACTCTGTTGGTAGCGTTGAAACGTTATACAAAAAACAACTCGCCCATCAACACGATCGCCGCCCGACAGCGAATCGCAGACACATTGATCGAAGCGAATACTTATATATTCTAATTCCGGAATTATCTGAGATCTCAAATTTGAAATTTAAGAATTTGAGATCTCAGAATCATCCATCAATCGGCTCCATCTCTTTCATAAAGCCCTCGTACTTCTTTATAAAACGCTTGGCGGATCGTTTTGCTTCGCCACTCGGACGAATAAACGAACCCTGGATCTCTCCATCTTTAATCGTCAGGCTGGCAAGAGTTCCTTCGGCAAAGCCCTCGCTTTTACAGATTTCGGCGGGAAGTTCTAGTATCCAGGTGTTCTTATTAACTTCGATAGTCTTTATTGATGAGTTGGCCATTTTCTTCCTCAGTCAAATTGTATCTCAATCTTTTGGTAACGGTTTAACTTTTCTAGGACTGTGCATCAGGCCGAATTCCTTCCTGCGTTAATAATGCCGAATGAGCAGCGGATGACGAGTTTTTCATAGACCGACCTAGCTTCTGCATCCTCGCCGCGTTCTTCGCTTTCGCGAATTTTTGTCATCGCATATTGCTGGATCGTGACAAGCGGGAGAACGATTCGCTCGCGGGTTTGGACCGATTGCTGCTCGACGGGCAGGTCGGACATCAGCTCGTTTGTGCCTGAGATCCGGGTTAGATATTGGCGGCTGAGTTCGTACTCGTCGCGAATCTTTTGCCAAATCTCTCCATAGACAGGATGGCCGGCCAGAAAGGCCGTCAGAGGGAAAAAAGACTTTTGCATTGCCATCTCGCAGTTGTCGATCAGAGTTTTGAAAAAGCCATTGCGGCGATACATCTCGGCGATCTCGTCGATGTGGGCGTCCATTTTTTGCAACGCCGAGCCAACCCCGTAAAAGCC
>JBGTCS010000055.1:0-5050 GCA_041748715.1 Pyrinomonadaceae bacterium
TGGGTGAGATCGAAGTTCCGACAGAGGCATATTGGGGGGCCCAAACGCAGAGATCGTTAAAGCATTTTGATATCGGTTTTGATGTCATGCCGCGTGAGGTTATCCGGGCGCTCGGTGTTCTCAAAAAGGCCGCGGCTATCGTCAATTTCGACTTGGGAAAGCTTTCCAAGGACAAACTGGATCTGATAATTCAGGCGGCGGACGAAGTGATTGATGGCCGTCTCGATGAGCATTTTCCGTTGCGTGTTTGGCAGACCGGCTCTGGGACGCAGACGAACATGAACGCCAACGAGGTGATCTCAAACCGTGCGATTGAGATCGCTGGCGGCGAGATGGGTTCGAAAGTTCCTGTTCATCCGAATGACGACGTCAACAAATCGCAGTCGTCGAACGATACATTTCCGACGGCAATGTACATCGCGGCAGCCGAACGGATGACCGCTCTGATTCCCGAGGTTCAAAAGGTCCACGACGCAATCGACGCCAAGGCGAAAGAATACGCGGATGTCGTCAAAATCGGCCGAACGCATCTGCAAGATGCGACGCCGATGACTGTCGGGCAGGAATTTGGTGGTTGGGCAAGTCTGGTAAAGCGGGATATCGAGCGTTTGCAGATGGTTTTGCCCGGATTGATGGATCTCGCCATTGGCGGCACGGCGGTTGGAACAGGATTAAATGCCCATCCGGAATTTGCGGAGCGAGCTGCTGCAAAGATCGCTGAATTGACCGGCCTGCCTTTCAAATCGCATCCGGATAAATTTGCCGCGCTTTCGGCACATGACGAAGTTGTTTTCGCCTCGGGCGGTCTCAAAACGCTCGCCGGTTCGCTGATGAAGATCGCCAATGACATTCGCTGGTTGGCGTCAGGGCCGCGTTGCGGAGTTGGCGAAATTTCGTTGCCGGAAAACGAACCCGGCTCCTCGATCATGCCTGGCAAGGTCAACCCGACGCAGAGCGAGGCGATGACGATGGTTGCCGTTCAGGTTTTTGGCAATGACGCGGCGATTGGTTTTGCCGGTTCGCAGGGCAATTTTGAGCTCAATGTTTTCAAACCGGTGATGATCCATAATTTCCTTCATTCGGTGCGGCTTATTCATGACGCGTGCCATGGATTTGTGGATTATTGCATCAAGGGCATCGAACTCAATCGCGACCAGATCGAGCATTACCTTCAAAACTCGCTGATGCTTGTTACGGCTCTAAACCAGCATGTCGGTTATGACAACGCGGCAAAGATCGCAAAAAATGCTCACAAAAAAGGTATTTCTTTAAGAGAATCGACCGTTGAATTGGAATTGCTAACTGGGGAAAAATTTGACGAACTCGTAAAGCCCGCGGATATGACGCATCCGTAATAACTGATCGATGAATTGCGGGTTAGAAAGTGCTCGTTTCGGCCGGCGTGTAAACATACAAAAAGTAAACGCCAACGGCGATCAACCCGAGTGCGATTATGGCGACCATTCCGGCGATCATCAATGCGCCTCTGGCACAGCCCGACTTGGGTTTTTCCGGTGCCGCTCGAACCGAATTTACGGGCGATTCAACCGGATCATTCGGCGCATCACCCTCGAACTTGCTATCGGGAACGTTCGGGATCAACGTATCTATTTCGTCTTCGTCATCTGAGGCATCCTCGGTTCGCAAGGTGTCCACGTCTTCAGGCTCGAGGGAACGAGTAGGCCCCTTTGGCGTGAAACCCTCTGACGTACGAAACACTGGCTTCGGCATCGTCCATTCACCGCCATTTTCGTTTGGTTTTGGTTCGTCGCTCATTGCTTAAATGGGCTGAACAACCCCCTATTTTTTTATATCTAAAACGTCCGAGCGCGTAATTATAGCAGTAATTCGTTTAAATTCCTCAATCAAAACCGCCGGTTCGCGTTGAAGTCTTGCCTTGATATCCACCAGACTTGCGTCTGCCTGCAACACTGGAAAACTTGGGTCCATGACATCGCTCACCATGCCGTCGAGCAGTTCACGGTCTACGAGCAGTTTGGTCAAAACATGACTTTCACGCAGACTTCCCACCGAGGCGTTGTCTTCGAGTACCGGCATTTGCGTGACGCCGTTATCGCTCATCAGGGCGAGTGCCGCACTCAGAGTTTCATCGGGCGAGACAAAGATCAGTTCCTGCGGAGCTCCCGAATTCTTGGTTTCGGCGATCAATGCCGCGGTGATACGCTGCGGTTCGAGCAGCAGTTTTTCCTTCATCCATTCGTCCGAATAGAACTTGCTCAGATAATGTTCGCCGGTATCGCAGACGATAAAGACGATCAGAGCATTTTCGTCTAGGTCTTTAGCAATCTTTAAAGCCGCCGCAAAGATCGTTCCGGTCGAGCCGCCACAAAATATCCCTTCGCGTCGGGATAATTGCCGGGCGTAGTCAAACGAATCGCGATCGGTAATATTGATTATCTCGTCGATGATGCCGACATTCGCGTTCCCCACCGGCAGGTTTTGTCCGATGCCTTCGACCAAATAGGGCGTGGCCTCGGGCACGTGGCCCGACTCTTTATAAGTCTTAAATATCGAGCCGTAAGGGTCGGCTCCGATTATCTTAATGTTCGGATTTTTTTCTTTTAGATATCGGCTGGTACCGCTGATCGTGCCGCCCGTACCAATGCTGGCGACAAAATGAGTGATCTTGCCTTCGGTCGCTTCCCATATTTCCGGGCCCGTGGTTCGGTAATGAGCTCCCGGGTTTTCCGGATGATTGTATTGGTCAGGATAAAACGAATTAGGCGTTTCCTCAGAAATACGCTTTGCCGTCGCGACGTAGTGATCAGGGGTTCCCGGTTTTGCCGCGGCCGGGCAAACGACGATGTCAGCTCCCAGGCCCTTGAGATAGCGTACTTTTTCGGTCGACGCTTTTTCCGTCAGCACGAATATAGATTTGTAGCCGCGTACCGCCGCTACCAGAGCCATTCCGATTCCTGTATTGCCGGATGTAGCCTCGATAACGGTGCCGCCTTTTTTTAGAACGCCTTCGCGTTCGGCCCAATCGATCATCGAGATGCCGATGCGGTCCTTAACCGAATAACCGGGGTTTAGGCTCTCCATTTTCGCGTAAATCGGAGCCTTAATTTTGTGGTCTTTGGTTATGTTGTTTATACGAACAAGAGGCGTATTGCCTATTAAACTGAGGATGTCGTTATAAGTCTTCATGAATGATTGTATAGTTATGCGTACAGAATGAGTTTATGCGGAAAGGGGTTTTGAGGCAAGAATCGGTCAGGCAAAAGCTCTCAACCGCGAGCGTTTAACAGTTTCGTCGGATCGTTTGTTATGATCGCCCTGATACCGAACTTTCGGGATCGTTCGATCCACCTCACGTCATCGGCGGTCCAAATAGTAACTGGCATGCCCGCCTCCGCCGCGAGCGTCCCAAGCCGGTGTGTAATGAGAGAGTGATGGACCGAGATCTGTGTCGCTCCGAACTGTTTTGCAAACGACAATATATATAGTCGACGGCGAAAGAAATCGACGATTCTCGGTGAAAAGAGCGCCGCAGTTTGAATATCCGGAATTATCGACCTGACCACCGTGAGAGCGGGAAGATAAAAACTCTTGATGATCATTTGCGAGAGCAGCGGCGAATCACGGATTGAGCGGCAAACAGCTTGTGCCAATTCGGTGTAACCGCTGTCGGCCGTACATTTTAGTTCGATATAGATCAGCGCATCTGTACCGTGTAAAAGGGCCAGCACACTTGAGAGACTCGGAACTGTTTCGTCTGCAAACGAAGGCGATGAGCGACCAGGAAATTTTGCATTAAACCAGGACCCGACGTCTATCTGAGAGAGTTCTTGTGAGGTAAGGTCGCCGATCCGCTCTGTACTGAGACCGGTCCGTCGAAGATCGTAGTCATGAATGACCACCGGCACGCCGTCGCGGGACAATTGAACGTCAAACTCCACGCCGTCACATCCGGCGTCGAGTGCCATCTGAAATGCCGCGAGCGTATTTTCCGGTGCCTCGAGACTCGCACCGCGATGGCCGATGATCAAAGGCGAGCGGATCATTTCTTTTTCAGTATTAGACTGGTTTTTGACCAGCCAATCGGCTCGGTGATCGGGAAGTTATGATTGTCGACGACGTCAAAATAGGGCGCGGCCGCTTCGCGAAACTGAATTAGAGGCCGGATCCTAAATTTATAGATTAATTCCAAAACCGACCCGACGACCGATTGCCGGACCGGGAGTAATATGAGAGGAGCACCACTTTTTAGAACCCGCGCCGATTCGCGAAGTCCTTCGTCAACCGGCAGGTATTCGAGCACTCCGCACATCAAGATCAGATCAAATGATTCGTCTTGAAAGGGCATATGCAAAATGTCGCCCTGGACTGCGACCGTGCTGCTTGACGGATTGCTGCGTTTGGCGAACTGGTCTCGCGAGATCTGCAGCGACTTTACTGAAAGATCGAGCGCGATAATGTTCCGCGGCTTATAACCGGCATCGTGAAAGCCGAGCGTCACGATGCCAGTCCCGCTGCCGGCGTCCAAAACAATAGATTCGGGGTCGATCTTGAGATCGAGCGATTTGAGATATTTTGAAACGGACGAGCGGTAACCATTGACCTTCATCGCCAGATTATGAACATCTGCGATGCGGTCGTAAAAGTATGGCGGTCGGGTTTTTACAACGGGCCCGGGTTTCGGCATCGTTTATTTTTCAGCCAGAAGTTTTAGGAGCATTTCCTGTAGTTGTGCGATACGTGTCGAACTAGTGCCGGATTCAATGTAACGCACAACGCCTTTTCTGTCGACCAAGGCGGTGGTCGGCAGAGCCGTTGCGCCATAAAGCAATTGGCTGCTTTGACCTTTGGCGACGACGAAATCATACGGCAATTTTTCTTTTTGGCGAAATCGCTTGAAATATTCGATCTCGCTCGGATTATCGGCGGGCAATCCGTTGATGGCCCCATAATATCGTGTCACGCCGAGTATCTCGAGACCTTCGCGCGAAAAGTCCTGATGCCATTCAATTAGAAACGGATATGCCTCGAAACATGGCCCGCACCATGTCGCCCAAAAATCAAGCAGCAC
>JBGTCS010000056.1:0-10247 GCA_041748715.1 Pyrinomonadaceae bacterium
TTTCAAAACACATGCGCGATTGGCATTAACTTCGTGATTTTCCTTTTTTTTTCCGTGTAGCGGACGCCTCGTTAAGGATGAGACATTTCATTGATCTCGAAGGACGTCTATACCTCGACTTAAAAAGTTGTCTCAATTATCATGGACGTTGTTGGGAGGCTTCCACTCCGCGCGCGCCAAATAAGATATTCGAAGTTTTTTTGACTTTTGTAGAGCGCCAAACGTCCAAAGCCTGTAGTTGCGAACCGATATTTAGGTCGGATGACAAAATGTCAAATTTTCGCGTTTACAATTTCTAAGCCTCAGAGGAAGATTTAGACCATGAAGACTCGGTTGCTGATTATTACGATTTTCTGTTGCGCTGTATTGTTTCGGCCAGTATTTTGGCCCGTATCGGCATCCGACTGCACCAGAATTTCAGTTGGATTTATGCCGCTTAATGATTTGGGTTCAGGATCCTATCTTGGCTTCACTGGCGGGCTTTATCCGAATGGCATGAATCAGATGCCATCTGACCATCTCGCAGCAGGGCTAATTGCCGCATCGTCAGTTCGACCTTTAAACAGTCAGGGACAGCCCGCATCCAACGGCAAGATCGCGTTGCTTTCGGTGGGAATGTCCAACACCACGCAGGAATTTTGCTCGGATCGTTCGGGCAACCAGCCGGTCCCCTGTACGTCGATTTCGTTTGTCGGACAAGCGACCGCTGACCCGGCGGTAAATCATTCGACACTTGTCTTTATCAATGGCGCGAGCGGCGGGCAAGCCGCAACGACGTGGGACTCGCCATCTAAACTCAACTATGATCGCGTCCGTGATTTTGACCTGGCACAGGCCGGCTTGACGGAGGCGCAGGTGCAAGTGGCATGGCTAAAAGTCGCCAACCCGAATCCTACCGTATCGCTTCCGGCGTCAAACGCCGACGCCAATATCCTTTTATCAGGAATGGGAAACATCGTCCGAGCTATGAAGATTCGCTACCCGAACTTGCGGATTGTCTATGTCAGCAGCCGGATTTACGCCGGTTACGCATCATCGACACTGAATCCTGAGCCGTACTCTTACGAATCCGCCTTTTCGGTTAAGTGGCTTATTGAGGCTCAGATAAACCAGATGCGGGGCGCTTCGCCTGATCCAATATCCGGAAATTTGAGTTATAACACCGTCGCTCCTTTACTGGCATGGGGCCCATATCCCTGGGCAAACGGGATGACGCCACGCTCGGACGGTCTGGTTTGGCAGTGCTCCGACCTGAATTCGGATGGGACGCATCCGGCCAACCCAGGACGACAAAAAGTCGGTACGATGCTGCTCAACTTCCTAAAAAATGAAGAAACCGCTCGCTCCTGGTTTCTTGCCGACGGTGTTACGGCGACCAAGGTTTCGATTTCGGGACGCATATTGACCTCCGATGGCAGAGGCCTCAGAAACGCAATCGTCACGCTCACCGATCAGGGTGGTGTTAGACGAACCGCAACAACAAGCTCATTCGGGTTTTACGGCTTTTACGAAGTACCGTCAGGTATGAATTACACCGTCGGCGTTTCGTCAAAACGGTATCGATTTGCGGCGCGGGTGGTGGACCTCTCAAGTGACTTGACCGACATCAATTTTGTCGGGCTGGAATAAACGCAGACTGGGACGAGCGACATCCCTGGCAAGGCGGTGTTCTGTTTCGTTATTCATTTTCCTGTCTCGAAGGACAAATATCCAAGTACCCTAAACCGAATGCTTTGCGGCAAGAGATCCCAAAATTCCTGACTTCGTGGCTAAAATAGTTTTGACACGGACGCTTACGCGCTGGCTTGGGCAAATATGATCAATTCAATCGAAAACATCTGCTCGCGATGCGATTCGCCGCGAGTGAAAACGTGGGATGAATTGACAGACGAAGAAAAAATGCTGGCCGAGCGCCTGCCGACGTCCGCCCAATTTACACCGCAGGAAAGAAAAAAGCACCGCTTTTGTACGCGGTGCTGGTTTGAGGTTAACGAAGACGCATTCACAGACAGACTTGCATAAAATCGATCTATCTTGCTTTTTTCTCATCGTCTTCAATTTTCTTCTTAAGATATTTAGCAAGTTTTTCAGCTGAGGACCTCAATCCCCTATTTGCAGAAGTTCTATCTGAAGAGTCTGCATAAGAGACTATGCCCGTTCTAATATTCGTGACCGTCAATGACGCTGAGGTGGAGTTCGAAAGTCGCCGAGGAAGATTTTTTTCGCCCATCCGGCCCTTTTTTTATCAGCCGTGCCCTCGATTTCAAAGTCAGCCGCGTCTCGCTCGCTAACAATAAGAAGCGGAACGCCTTTTTTGAGCAAGGCGGCAGCCATATACGACTCAAACCCCTCCAGAGGTTTTTCTGTCGATTCGCTCTTAAAGGGGGCAATGTAAACTTTAGAATTTCGTGGAATTCTTTGGGCCTGAAAGACGTCCTGACCGGTGATTGCGGACGCGCGCTCCTGAGCACAAAGGCCGATGACGGCTAGAGTGGTGACGAAGATGATAGTTATTATTCTTTTCATTTGGTGTCCTTTCTGTTGGTGGAAAACGTTTAGACTTATGGGAAATTTTTACAAAACTAAACTTAACTAGAATGTCTACTAATGGTCAACAAGCAAGTTAAAATTCGTAGATTAATATTTGGCTGATAAAATTGAAGAGTCCGTGCAGAAAACGTGTTATAGAAGAATTTCTTCAAACGCGGATCGGATCGTTAGGCGGTGAATAGTTAAGTGTTCAAGAAGATCGGCGGATGATCCGAGATCCATTCGGTTGGCGATCGTCGTTAAAGCCGTCTGGTTTGCGATTGGGATCCGTGTGGTTCGTCCGACGGTCAAACGCAGATTGTGGTCGATGGCGGCGAGAAATTCGTAGCTTTCCGACAGCGAATCAAGCGTAGAAAGGATCGCGTCGTTCGGATCTGTTTGGCTGTATTTCTCACCCAAACGCCGGAGCATAAACGGCGTTGAGCGGTCCTCGGCATCGTCTGGGACATTATCTCTAAGCTGTAGATATCGCATCGCAAAGTAGATATCGAGCATGCCGCCGGAGCCGTATTTTATGTCGATGCCCGAACCGCGGCGAAGTTTTGAACGTTCGCTTTCGAGGGCGAGGCGAACGCGTCGGGTTTCATCTTTCAAATCTTCGCGATCAATGCCCACGGCCCGTCTGTGAATCAGACGCCGGGTCTCATTCTCGACCGTGAATCCGAGGCTGGCATCGCCGCCAACGGCGCGAAGTTTTACAAAAGCGAGCATTTCCCAGATCGCTGCCGTATCTTTCATATAGCCAAGAAATGCATCGATCGACATCGCACTCATCCCTTTTGACCCAAAAGGGCGAAGCCGCAGATCGACGCGATAGAGATTGCCGTCGCGGGTCATCGACGAGAGCGTGGTTGCGAACAGTTCGACAGCGCGGCTGTAAAATTCTGCGGGCGTGACATCGGCGAGCTGGTGTTTTGGGTCAAAATACACGATCACCAGATCGAGATCGGAATCGTAATCCAAACCGCGGCCGCCTAGTTTGCCGAGGGCAAGTATGGCGAGATCGAGATTTATCTCGGTAAAGCGGTATTTACGGGCAAGTTCGTCGCGAACGACCTTTATCGCCGCGGCAATACTGGCTTCAGCCAGCTTTGTCTGTAACCGCTTTGTTTCTCTAATCGGGATCTTTTGAAAGATGTCGCGGACGACTATCTCGAGGAGGCAACGGGATTTGATTCGTCGCATCGCCGAGAGACGCAGACCAAAATCGGCGACCGGGTCGACCGCCTCCATCATGGCCGACTGGTAATCGGGCTCGACGAATGCGGCGTCCGGATCGGGCAGTTCTTTTGCCAGATCGGGGTTTGCCGCCAGCATCGCCGAAAAATGCGGTGAGACCGATGTCAGGCGGTCCAAAACCGCTGCGTTATTGGCGTTTGATCGAAAGTCGACCTCGGATTTTTCGAGCGACGCCAAAACGTGAGAAAGCGTGCGTTCGTGCACGTCAGGGACTTCTGTCGAATGGATATCCGCGGCCGTCGAGTCATCGATCTCTCCAAATACGCGGCCAAATACACGGCTTACATTTCCGGTGTGAAGTGCCAGTTCGGAACCGAAATCTAACCGCGACGGGAACATGACACAGGCAGCGAGCATCTCTTTTTTTTCCGCATCGTCCGGCACGGTATGCGTCTGAAGGCCATTTTTCATCTGCAAAACATGCTCGGTCCGGCGTAGGAATTTGTAGGCGGCGGATAGTTCGCTTAGTTCGCTTTCGCTGAGATGTTTTCTGTCGGCGAGCCGTGAAAGGCTGATCAGGGTATGCGGCGAACGGAGCCACCGGTCGCGACCGCCATACGCTAGCTGCAAGGCCTGGGCCAGGAACTCGATTTCGCGTATCCCGCCGCGGCCGAGCTTTACGTCAAACCCACGCTTGTTGATATTCTCAAGATCGATCTTTTCTTTTGACATGCGGACATTGGCGAGGGCCGTCTCGACAGATTCACTTTTGGGAAAGACCAAATCCTCAACTTCGCCAAAAAAGTGTTTGAAAAGTACAACGTCGCCGGCACAACCGCGTGAACGGATCAGAACCTGCCGTTCCCACGGACGAGCTTCGGCCCGAAAGTAACGGACCGTGTCGCCCACCGACATCGTTAGAGCCCCCATCGACCCGTGCGGACGCAGCCGCAGGTCTACGCGATAGGCCGCACCTTCGCCCGCCTGCTGACCGACCAGTTTTGTCATGTATTCGGCGAGCTTTACAAAATATTCGCGGTTTGTGACCGATCCGCGGGAACCGTTACCCGATGTTTCGCCTTCTTCGGAATATAGAAAAAGCAGGTCGATATCGGACGAATAATTCAGCTCTTTTGAACCGAGTTTGCCGAGGGCGACCACGCAAAATTTCGATGTGACCGCACGTCCTTTTTCATCGGTCTCTTCGGGCAATCCAAAACGGTTGTTCATTTCGCGGCCCGCGTGGGCGAGGGCTGATTCGAGAATCGCATCAGCGAGATTTGAGATCTCTTCCGTGATTTCTGCGATGGTCGCCAGGCCCCGTATGTCGCGAAGATAAATTCGGAGCAATTCGCGTCGGCGAAATCGGGCGAACAGAACCTGCAGCTCAAATTGTGAATTGGTAAGTGCAAAGCGTGCCAAGGATTCAACCAGTTCGTCCTTGCCGCGAACGCCGGACTCGGCCCGTTTTCGGTTTAGCCACCAAAAATATTCCGGATTTTGAAGTAACGTAGTCGCTAGCAAAGGGCTAAAAGAAACCAGCGTCAGCACGTCGGACAAAAGGCCTTCACTCTTAAGCAGACGGGTATGAGCAGACGGATGATTTTCCGCCAATTGGCCGAGAAATCGCCGGGCGTCGGTGGGATTCGGCAGGTCGAGAATAAGCTGTTCGGTTCTTTTCATCTGCGAAATCGTTTGGGGTCGATCGAGTACTTCTTAATCTTATATCCCAAAATGCGTTCGGTCGAATCCAGCATCAAGGCAGCTTTTGCAATATTTCCGCGGGTTGATTTGAGCGTGTCCTGGATGAGGTCGCTTTCAAAGGCCTCGACAGCCGAAGTAAAAGTGACGCGTGTTTCCGTTCCGCTGACCTCGGCGGTCTGCAATGTCGGCGGCAGGTGATGGCCGTGGATAACATTTGAATCACAGACAATGACCGCCCGTTCGATCGCGTTCTCGAGTTCTCGAACATTCCCGGGAAAGTGATACGCGGTGAGCATATCGATAGCGGGCGTCGAGATTCGGCGGACGGCCTTTTTATGTTCCAGCTCAAATTTTTCGAGAAAATGCTCAGCGAGTAGTAGAATATCTGATTTACGTTCCCGCAACGGCGGCATGAATATCGTAAATCCATTGAGGCGGTAAAAAAGATCTTCGCGGAATCGGCCGGCAGTTATTTCGTTCTCGAGGTCCTTTCCGGTAGCGGCGATCAATCGGATATTGATCTTGATCGGTTCGTTACCGCCGAGCCGTTCAAACTCGCGTTCCTGAATCACACGCAGCAGTTTTGCCTGGGTCTGAAGCGGCAGATCCGCAACCTCGTCGAGAAAAAGTGTCCCGCCGTCCGCAAATTCTATCCGACCTTTCTTTCGCTTTGATTCACCAGCGATCGCTCCCGGCTCCGCACCGAAGAGTTCTGCTTCGATCAGATTTTCGGGCAGTGCGGCACAATTCACCTTTATAAACGGACGTTTTGAACGAAGGCTGTTGTAATGGATCGAGTTGGCGATCAACTCCTTTCCGGTGCCGCTTTCGCCGCGCAGAAGAACGATCGCGTTCGATGTCGCGACCTGCGTTACCTGATCGTAAACCTGCCGCATCGGGCTCGAATTGCCGATGAGCTGGCCAAAATCGTATTTTGCTTTTAACTCCTGTTTGAGATGGATATTTTCCTCGGCAAGCTTTCGGCTTTCTTCCGCGACAAGGCGTTCTACTCGCAGAGCCTGTGCGAAAAGTGCCGCGATGGCCTTTAATAACTTTATCACCGAAACTTCGTCGACCGCTGAGCGGGCGGGAAAGGCTGCCGCGACAAAACCTGATGTTATGCCGCCGAGGACGATCGGAAAGGCGGCAAGCAGTCGCGAACCGGTGCCGAACGCGATAAAATTCAGCACGGGGTCTTCGGAGAGATCGTCAATGACAAAGGGCGACGAAAGATCAAATATTTTCCAGAGGCTGCTTTTTGCGATTCGTTCTTCAACACGCCGAAAATCCGCAACCCCGAGCCCACTCGCGGCTATAACATCGGCGATCTCGCCGTCGGTCTTGCTCATTACGATAAACGCGATCCGAGCAGATAGAACTTCGGTGAGCTGTTCGATAACCACCGCCGATCCTGATCGCATCCCTGCGGCATCGGCGAGAGCCCTGGCCGATCGTGAAATAAATTCTAATGTATCAGCTCGCATTTATGACAAAAATGTAGGATTTTCCGCAATTGGTTTGCAAGGGCCGAAGTAATTATAGCGGTCTGATCAGTATTAATCCCGGATTACGCGATAAAAGTTTTCGATGGTTTGCTTCTTCTTTTGCGTCTTTGCGGCTCCGCGGGAAAATTTTCTCCCGCAGAGCCGCAAAGACGCCAAGGGAACCGTAAGAAAGCCGAACCTTAGCTGTATAACAAACGTCAGAAACGCTATTTTTTCGGCATGGTTTTGCACCAAAACGCCAATCACTACGATATTGCGTAATCCGGGGTAATTCAAAAGTAGGAACAGCGTTGGTCGGCCACCTCATCGAGTTTGCGGTACAATTGGGGTAATGATAGATCGCGTTGAAATTGCAGCCGCACCGGAACATAACAAAATGCGGCTTGAGGATTTTTTGCTTGACCACTTTAGTAGTTTGAGCAAAATGTACCTGCGCGACCTGGTAAAAAATGCGGATTGCGAGGTTAACGGCCGTCATGAGAACCGAGGTTACCGGCTCCGTCCGAATGACTTTATCGAGATAGTGGTTGACCGGACCCGCGGAACATCGATGCGGCCCGAAGAGATAGATCTCGATATTATCTTCGAAGACGCACACCTGATCGTTGTCAACAAACCGACCGAAATGCTAATCCATCCGTCCCATCGCGAGAATAGCGGGACATTACTAAACGCACTTTCGTTTTATTTGAATAAAGACTCCGCGACGCTGATCCGTCCGGGGCTGCCGCATCGTCTGGATAAGCAAACATCGGGTTTGGTCGTAGTCGCCAAGACCCCGGCGGCACACCGGCGGCTTTCGGGAAGCTTTATGAAGCGGCGGGTTGAAAAAAGGTACGTCGCGTTGGTAGACGGCGTCGTGGCGGACGATTCAGGAACGATCGAAGCTCCGATCGGGCGATTTGCGGATCTCAAATTTTATGGTGTAAAAGACGACGGCAAGCCATCGGAGTCGCGGTTTTGGGTGCGGGAGAGATTTTCCGACACGACGTTGATTGAGCTGGAACCCGTCACAGGCCGTACAAATCAGCTGCGAATACACTGCGAATTGATAGGCCATCCGATCGTCGGCGATACCTTGCGCGGCGGCAGGGAATTCAAACGGCTTTGTCTGCACGCATTTAAGCTTGGGTTTCCGCATCCGGCGACACGGGAATACATTGAGCTTGAAAAACTGATCGATCTATCTCTTTGATCCCGGGCCGAACAATGCCTGACCGGGCATTGCGGCGGTCATCTTGCCGTCAGCGAACACCGGCGCACCATTGACGATCACGGCCGTAAATCCCTCGGCATACTGATGCGGAGCCTCAAATGTCGCCTTGTCGGTGATCGTTTTTTCGTCAAATATGACGAGGTCAGCGGCAAAGCTTTCGCGGATCTGGCCGCGGTCGCGCAAACCAAACGTCTGAGCCGGAAGCGAAGTCATTTTCCTGATCGCGTCTTCGAGCGAAATGAGTTTTTGTTCCCGCACATAACGGCCGAGAACGCGGGCGTTGTTGCCGTACCCGCGCGGATGCGGCACACCAACGTTAAATTCGCGAACGCCGCTGTCCGAGGCGATCATTGCAAAGGGTTCGCGCATAATGGTTGCCACATCGTCTTCGCTCATAACCCGATAAACCATTCCGGCTCCGCCTTTATCGTACATTTCGAACATCTGTTCGATCTGGTCGTCAAGGCTGTCTTTGCCTCGCTCTAGTTTTGTTATCTCTTTGATATTTTTGCCGTTGAATTCCGGTTTGGGTCGATAGCTGGCGACATAGGCAAAGCTGTAATCCTCGAAACTCTTTTTCTTTAATTCCGCCTTCATTTCGTCTGTTGCTTTCAGGCGCATTGCCGGATCGGCGAGGCGTTTCTTACCTTCGTTCCGGCCGCCGGCGATCGCCCAGCTGGGAATTCTTGAATCGAGTGACGTCGACGAAGCGGTATAGGCATATTGGTCGATAGTAACGTTCAGGCCTCGGGCTCGGGCGGCTTTTACAAGGCCGATAGTCATGGGGCTCTGGCCCCAGAGAGTTTTGCTCGAGATCTTAAAATGCGAGATCTCGACCGGCATATCGGCTTGTTCGCCGATATTGATGGCTTCATTTATGGCCTTGACCACATCCGTGCCTTCGTCACGAATGTGGCTCGCATACACGCCGCCGTATTTTGAGGCGGCCTTTGCGAGTTCAACCACTTCTTCGGTTTTTGCGAATGTCCCAGGAAGGTAGATCAGCCCGGTCGAAAGACCGACGGCCCCATCCAGCATCGCCTGTTCAACCAAACCGTTCATTTTTGCCTGTTCATCGGCCGTCGGAGCACGGTCGTCGAGGCCCATCGCGTTTGAGCGGACTGTGTTGTGCCCGATCAGCGTCGAAAGGTTAACCGCCAGCGGTTTCTCTTTAATACGCCCCAAAAATTCCTTGATATTGAGTTCCGATCCGCCGCAGTTGCCAGTCACCAGCGATGTCACGCCCATTCGGACAAAGTTTTCCGCTTTCGGATTATTATAAACATCCTCAGCGTGGGTATGGACGTCGATAAACCCCGGAGCAACTATCTGGCCTTTGGCGTCGATCGTCTGCTTGGCGTCGGCGTTCTCGACGCGGCCAACTTTGGCGATCTTCCCGTCCTTTATCGCGATCGATCCGCGAAACCATGGATTACCGGTGCCATCGACGATCCGGGCGTTTGTGATAAGGACGTCAAACTTTTCGGCGCTTTGTGCAGTCGATCCGCCAAAGGACGAAAACAAGATAGATACGATCAAGAAAATTGATATTTTGGACATATTTTTCTCTGATTAAAGTTTTAGGATTCACTCTCCTGAGTTTCTAGATCACTTTGGTTCGCGAACCTGTGATGAAGCTTAATCGGCGCCGGTTTACGAAGACGAATATTTAACATTTCGACAAATACGGAAAATGCCATCGCGAAGTAAATATAACCCTTTGGTATCGTTTGATGAAAGCCTTCGGCCACGAGCATAACGCCGATCAGCAGCAGGAATGACAGAGCCAGCATTTTTATCGTCGGATGACGTTCGACAAATTCCCCGATCGGTCCGGCAAAAAGCATCATCGCGATGATCGAGATGACGACCGCCGCGATCATTATGTAGATACCGTTCGGGCCGTAGGTCGTGCTGATCATGCCGACCGCCGTTATGACCGAATCGAGCGAGAAAACGATATCAAGCAGCACGATCTGTATGATCACGCTGACAAAGCCGGCATAAACTTTTTTGCCCCCTTCGTCATGTTCGCCCTCGAGACTGCCGTGAATCTCGTGCGTGCTTTTTGCTATCAGAAAGAGTCCGCCCAG
>JBGTCS010000057.1:0-3440 GCA_041748715.1 Pyrinomonadaceae bacterium
TGTCCAAACTGCTCAGACCCAAACGAGCCGATCCCATTCAAACGGAAGCTGAAGACTAATTTGTTTTCTTTGCGGACGCCGACGTTAAAGGTGTAATACTGTAGTGCCAGCGAGCAGCAGTCGTAGGCATAGCCGACGGTAAAAAGTGAGCTGATTAGGGGATTTTGTCGAGAGGCTCGACGGTTCTGAAAATCAAAAAAGAATGACGTGCCGCCATAGAGTCCTTTATCGCGGTTGCCGATAAATACCGACGGGCTCCATTGCGAACCGCGCAGGGTTCCCGGTTCTTTTCCATCCGTATTTGCGAATTGAGCAAGCGACGGTATCAGCGTGACGGCTCGAGTGTAGTAAAAGGTCTGGAACAACTTGAAAAACGACGAATCATAACCAACCGTAGCCGACACCGCTCTTAGTCCGCCGCCATTCAAACCGTAATCGAGACGGGTATTAACAAAAACAGTTCTCTGCGGTCGATAAGTTGCGTCGATGTTTAACGGAGAAAACCGTCGCGGCACACCGCCAAAGGTATAAAAACTAAGGGCCGTAATTGGTTCGATCTGATTTCGTCGGCCTGGAATCAAAGCTCCGCCAAATGTTTCGTCAAAGAAATACTTGCCTCGAACGCTGAGCGTAAAAACCTCATACGGCTGAATCGACAAATCCTGATTGTCGGAACCAACAATCGATTGCAGCAGCTTTTGAGCTTCCGAGGTCACGGCTTCACCGTATTTTCGCGTATAAAAACGGTTTATCAAGCCAAATTCGATCTCATTCGTATTAGTCGCCGTATCGACATAGTCGAATCGGATGATGCGGTTAAAATTGTCGATCCCTTTTACAAATTTGTAGGTCAGATATGGCTCGATAACATGCCGAAATCTAAACTGGTCATCCTTGCCGTAAAAGTTTTTAGCCAGTGCGAGTGGGCGGACATCGAATGAAAATTCACCGTACCGGCGAACCACATCCCGCCCGACGACCTGCCGCATGTCGTTAAATGAGTTGGAATAGTACGTAAACCGGGCCGATCCCGTCGCGGTGAAATTAAAATACTTTGTTCTAAACGGCACCATTAACTGCGGATATATGTCCATTCGCTGCACGAGCGAAGGCGAAACGACCGGGTCGGTTCCGGCGATTCGCCGATAGAGTGCCAGGTCGTCCACTTCTTCACGTCGCGAAACCCCTTCGAGGCTGGTTTTGAACGAAAAATATACGCCGTCCAAAAACGAAAGCATCGACGGACGTTTTTCAAAATTTATGCTCGGCAGATTGCGGGTCTTCTCTCGCACGTTTGGTATCGAAATGACCTGCGTTCGAGCCAGCAGATTCAACGTATAATTTTTCCAGCTTTTGTTGATAAAGAGCTGCGAGACCTCGATCGGCGAGATGATCTGCTGAATCCCGTCTGAAAACTCCTGCCTGAATGGCAAACTCGATGTGAGCCGGACATCCGCAGCCGCCGTAAAACCATTCGGAAAATAATGCACGCCATCGGCGAATATGATCGAACCGCCCTGATCCGGATTAGCTGCATCCGCCTTTCGGCCAAAGATCCTGTCCTTTACCGCATAAAATCCAAAATCGAAATAGGATCGCGAATTCGCCCTCGTCCGCACATCCAATCCGTAACCGACTCCGCGTGATGTATAGATATCGCCGCGAAGTGTAGCATCCGCCGAATCGCCCAGCGTTTGGTAATACGCGGTCGAAAGCCGCGCTCCTTTCCGCTGAGAATAGCTAAAAGTCGGCGTCAAAAACCCCGAGCTGCGGTCCCGCTGCTTGATCGGTATCGATGCGAACGGAACGACCAGTAGAGGAATATTTTTGATCCGGAACTTGGCATTTTTCAACCGCAGGCGGTCGTTTGTTTTGATCGTGGCCCTGTCCGAGGTAAAGCTCCATTTTGGAACGGCTTCTTCGCAGGGGGTAAAAATACCTTTGATCACCAGGATCTCGTTCAGGCTGATCCGTTCGACACGTTCGGCGGTAAAATATAGAACGGTCCCGTCATTGGTTTGATTTGTAAATCCCGTCGCGTCCTCAAACGTGCCGAGCTTGGTCTTATAATTCCAAACCGCTGTCGCCCCCGTTATTCGTTGATCATCTCCCTGGTCAAAAATAACGCTGCCGCGTGCGACCATTTTGTTCTCGGCTTCGTAAATGGTGATCTCGTCCGCCTGCAGTCGGTAGATACCGTAATGAACATCGACATTTCCATAATGCCGGACGATACGGTTTCCCTTTTCGCCTTCGACCGATTGACCGCTGTCATAGACGACGAGTTCTCCGTCACCGCCTTCGGGTTCAAAACTGAGCTTTTTCTTGGTTTTCGGAGCGGTGACCTTTTGCTCAGGTGCGATCGGGTTGATATTGGGCGTGTCGGTGATGGGATTTGAAACCTGTCGCTCAACGGGGTTTGTTTGCTGTCCATTCGATAACATCGAAAGAGCGAGCATGAACAAAAGTGAGATGAAAACTTTATAAAAACGCATCGAATCGCGAAAGATGATATTTGATGCTAACACGAAGGGGAACCAACAATAAAGCCATGTGCTAGACTTAGTTTTCACTCGTAATATTCTGACCTATATGGCTACCGAGAGCGTTTTAGTTGTCGAAGACGAAGAGATGATGCGGGGCATTCTGCGTCAGCTTCTAGAGGCTGCGGGTTTTAGCGTGTTTACCGCCGACAGTGCCGAAACCGCTTTTGAGATATTTTCATCAAATGACATCGTCATCACGCTGACCGATATCAAAATGGCCGGACGCGACGGGCTCGCTCTGCTGGATCAGATCAAATCTGTCGATGACGAGGCCATGGTCATAATTATGACGGCCTATTCATCGGTCGATTCGGCCGTTGCGGCGCTTAGAAAAGGTGCTTACGATTACATCACCAAGCCGTTCGTCAACGAGGACCTTGTCCAAACTATAAGAAACGCCGCCAGCCACCGCAAACTATTTCAAGAAAACCGGATGCTCCGCCGCGAACTCCACAGGCAGGGCACTTTTTCGCAGATGATCGGTAAAAGCGATGCCCTGCAAAAGGTTTTTGATATTGTCGACAAGGTTGCCGCTACATCGGCCAATGTTCTCATCCAGGGTGAAAGCGGCACAGGAAAGGAATTGGTGGCCCGCTCGATACATTTTAACAGCGGGCGGAGCGGGAAACCTTTTCTCGCCGTCAACTGCGGAGCGTTGCCCGAAACGCTGCTTGAGAGCGAACTGTTCGGGCATGCAAAAGGCTCGTTTACCGGTGCGATCTCAGACAAAAAAGGGCTCTTTCGCTCGGTGGACGGCGGCACGTTATTGTTAGACGAAGTCGGAGAGATGCCGCAATCACTTCAGGTCAAGCTGCTCCGGGCATTACAGGAGCATGAAGTCACACCGGTCGGGGCTTCGGCTCCGGTAAAATTTGACGCCCGGATCGTCGCCGC
>JBGTCS010000058.1:0-14808 GCA_041748715.1 Pyrinomonadaceae bacterium
GGAACCGAAATATTTGATGTAGAATAAACATGCTTTTCGTCAAATAAGACAAACTCTACAGGTTCAAAATTAGCAATTCCATAAATTTCTTTGGCGACCAATTTCCAGGCAGTGAACCATTTATTTGTGGCACTATAAAAAATTGAATCAGTTATTTGTTCAGAGCTTTCCTTTTGCAAAGATTGCGAAAATACCGAAAGTGTTAGCAAAAGCATCAAAATAACTAATAAAAATGTATTTTTCATAAAAATAGCATCGCCCCGCGTGGAATAGACCTTTGTCATAAAACGATCTCAGCAAATCTCTTTTCAATATAATCAGCGACCTTATTTGAAATCCTTTGATTAGTAAATCAATGTCTACGGTTACGACTCAGACATTCCCAATGTTTCGAAGAAATTGGCGCCCATAACCTTTATTCGTATGACAGTTGAGGCGAGCCGAGGGAGGCAATATTACTGACTCTTACCAGAGTATTTTTAGTCTTAAGAGTCCTGAGATTTGATGAAATTCGAGAGGAATGCCACGGACGGGCAATTTACAGTCAACCAGATCGAGCAACGCGAATAGTGCAGCAATTGCTATACAACAGACGATAAGTCGCCATACAGAGAAAAATAAACAAAAAAGCCGTCAAACCAATGGGCTCGACGGCTAACCTTGAATAATATGGCGGAGACGACAGGATTCGAACCTGTGGAAGTCTTTTGGACTTCAACGATTTAGCAAACCGCCGCTTTCAGCCGCTCAGCCACGTCTCCGCATCTGCCTGTAGGCAGAGTTTAATTCTAGCCAAAGGGCAAACTTTGTCAAGTTTCTGCGCATCGTAGAATTTATTAAACGACCTTAACCGCGCCTTGACAGGTTTGGTTTTTGGGAACAGAATACGAAAGTTACCGGTAATGTCCTGTTTGATGGGTTTTACGACCAAAACAAAGTACGTCCTTCAATTCTCCATAATGCTGCTGATCTCGATCAGTGGAGTCGCTTTTTCCGCGCCTGACGCACGAGCAAATATAATCGTGGAAAAAGGTGGCAAACTTGGGGTTATAAAAGGAATAGTCCGGGATGAATCCGGCAGTCCGATAGCCGAAGCATCAGTCGCTATTTTTCGCTCGGGCACATCAAAGCTTTTAAAGCAGGTTTTATCCGCTCGGGACGGCAGTTTTTTGGCCCGGATGGTTCCGGGTACCTATACGGTTTTGGCTGTTGCGCAGGGCTTTAATCCCGTAACGCTTTTCGGCGTCGAGTTAAATCGTTCTGCGGAGCTTGTCTACGGATTTGAGTTGGAACGTTCCGGGAGCGGTAATACGGTTCCCGAAAAACGCCTTGATCGTAACAGTTCAAAGTGGCGGATCCGCGCCGCTCAATCCCAGAAGTCGATCTATCAAAATAGAGACGGAGATTCTCCGCTGGTTACCGATACTGCCGAAGAGATCGTAGAGGGAGACGTAGGTGAACGGGATTCAACTCGAAAAGGCCAGACGGTTGTCGAGACGTATTTCGCCGGATCGAATGGCGGTGGACACGCCGGGATTAATTTTGCCACACTGGTCCCCGTCGGCGACGACGCTTCGGTAGTTGTCACCGCTCAGACAGCGACCGGGCCTAATGCGGTCAACCGGCTCGAAACCTCATTCAACGTCACCCCGATAGCAAATCACCATCTTCGGTTTAACTCGTCGATAGGTCGTTTCGGCAGCGTCGCAACTGAGTTTGATACAAAACCGCTCGGACAGATATCGTTTCAGGCTTTGGACGAATGGAGGGTACGCGAAGGCATAATTTTAGTTTTCGGCGTGGATTATTCACGGTTTATCGGAGCCAGCGACGATTCATCACTCTCGCCTCGATTTGGACTCCAGTATGACGTCAATTCCCGAACTCGACTTCGCGGTGCGTTTACCGCCCAAACGGAAGAAAAATCCTGGGCTAATGCTCTTGATCTTGAGGGCCAGAGTATTGCCTTTGCTGAGCCTGTTGCGGTCGAAGATCTAGTATCGGTTGCTGGCAAGCCACGGATGAGCAAAAGCCGCCGGCTCGAATTTGGTATTGAGCGCGTCATCGATAATCGCTCCAGTGTCGAAGCTAATGTATTTTTCGATACCTCGCTTGGCCGTGGTGTAGGCTTGCACAGTCTGGCATTTGACTCCTTGGACGGCGACGGATTTGGCGGCTTTGTAGCTGACCATCACGGCAAAACCAGTGGAATTCGAGTTGTTTACACACGGCGGATCAATGGTATTTTTACGTCGTCGGCTGGTTATTCTTTTGGAAACGGACAAAAAGTTTCACCGCTTGCCGTATCCGATCCGTCAAATATTTTTGAAACCGATTTTTTTCAGTCTTTCTTTGCCCAGTTGTCTGCGGATCTAAAAACGGGCACAAGTGTTAAGACGGTTTTGCGTCTATCGCCTCAGGCTACCGTTTTTGCGATCGATCCTTTTAAAGGGCGACTCGCGATCTACGACCCTGGCCTGAGCGTTTATTTAACACAGAGTCTGCCAAACCTTGGCCTGCCTTTTCGAGCAGAGGCCGTGGTCGATGCCAGGAATATCTTCGATTTTCAATCGACTGTTCTTGGGGATGAAGGAAGTTTAAAGCTTAATGCCCAGCGGCGGACGCTGCGGGGTGGCATACTTGTACGATTTTAGAATTGGCCGCAAAGAAACCGGTAGTTTGCATTGTAGATTTTTTAAATCTCATTGCAGCCGATTTTGATGCGGTTTTTATTTTGTCCGAAATCTTGGATTATATAGCAGTTTATTGAATGTATCGGTTCAAAAGAGCCTTTGTCTCTGGGAATTTTTGCACTTATTCCCAATAAAACATTGTATATTTGCCGATGTAACCGATTTCCTGCTCTTGGAACGCATGTTGCGTTAATAAACTTACGGAGAAGTTCGCTCTGATGAGATGAAAGAAAAGATGCTTACAAGTTGGAGCCTTATTTGGCTCTTGGCGTCGGTACTGTTTGTCGCAGCCGGTGCTTTAAGCTTGTCTCAGCGTGCTTTTCAAAATATGCCGCCGACCGATGGCGTCCAATGGAGCCAGCGCTCGGACGGCATCTATGCCGCGAAGGTAGCGCAGGGCTTTGCCGGTTCCCGGGCTGGGATCTCGGTTGGCGACAAACTAATCGGCATCGGCTTTGACGGTGAGAAAACCGAAGAGATCACGTCGGTTGCCCACGTCCAGATGTATCTTGAAACAGTGGGCGTCGATGGCAATTTAACCTACTTTTACCAAAAACCTTCATATTCATTTGCAAACAACTATTACTTTGCCGATCTTAGGAATATTGATCCGGTGGCGAGGTGGACACCGTCAATCATTTTCCTTTCGATTGTAGGGCTTATTTGGCTGGGGGTGGGCGTATTTGTGCTCTTTAAGCAGGGCAGCCGGTCACCGTTTGTGCTTCATTTTGCGATGGTCTGTCTGACCGCGTTTGTCTTTCATTCCTATCGCTCGATAGGTGTCGGGCGAGATTTTGATCTCGCTATCGATCTGCTCGATAACATGGCCCTGGCATTTTTTGTCCCGCTTTTTCTTCATTTTTGTATCAGATATCCGGTCCGGAGCGACGTATTATCCAAAAAGCCGTGGCAAACTTACACACTTTATATCCCGGCCGCCATATTTTCCTCGACGTTAATATTTTTATCGCTTGTACCTCAGTTTTGGCCCGAATCCGGCGTTGCGGAATTGCTCGCACGATGGTCGGATCAGTTTAATATTTTTGGTCTGCTGTACCAGGTAAACTTTTATCAGTTTGTGATCGGCGTTACCGCAGGAGCCAGCCTGCTGGTATTTCGATTCTTTAAGAACAGGCAGCCGGTCGTTCGCCAACGCCTAAAATGGGCGATGTGGGGGACGCTCGTCGCTATTGTGCCGGTCGTTCTGATGCAGTTGATCGAACGGTTTGGCGTCCAGATTCCGGATGATAATTTCAGCACTGCGATTACTACTCTGCCGTTAGCATTGATCCCGCTGAGTTTTGGGCATTCGGTTGTCCGTTATCGTCTAATGGATGTGGATGTGGTCGTCCGTCGAGCCCTCGTTGTTGCGATGACCACCGTAACCATCGCAATGATGATCGGAACGGTCGGCCTCGGGCTGGTATTCCTGGCCGTCGGCAATAACTTATCTACGACCGAGATCACGCTGCGAGCGATCATCGCAATTGTGGCCATGGGCGCGATTGTATTGCTTAGCGAGCCGTTGAAAAAGTATCTGCAGGAGCGAGCGGACCGTTTCTTTTACGGGGAACGATACGACTTGCGGCAGGGGTTGCTGGATTTTGGCAAAACCCTCTCGGCAACTACTGCCCTTGAACCTCTTATCGACGGATTGGCCGAGCGGCTCCGGCAGGTTTTGGACGTTCAAAAAGTTGGGATCTTTATTGAGGACGAATCTGCCGCGGAACATTATCGGCTGGCAAAAGCGGTCGGTATAAGCGAGACCTACAAAATGCCCGCCGATTTTAGAAATATGATTCGGCAAAAGTCGGCTGCAAAAGGTGTGGTCCGGGCCGATGAATTTGAACTTCAAGATATCGAAATAAACCATGCCGAATCAAACGGAAATGGAAACGGCAATGGGCACGGTAAAGCGGTTGTGCGACAGGAACTCCATTATTTTGTGCCTTGTGTAGTCGGCGGTCAGATGGTCGCCGTGATCGGCCTCGGCCGGGCGAGTGATGGCTCGCTGCTTTCGTCTGAGGATCTTGAGATCTTAAAGACCGTTTCGGGCTATATCGCGGTTGCTATAGAAAATAGCCGGCTTTACGGTCAGCAAAAACAGCAGACCGACGAACTGGCCCTCCTTAAGGAATTTAACGAATCAATCGTCGAGTCGGTCAATGTCGGTTTGTTAGCGGTGGACGAGGATGGCCGCATAATTCGCTGCAATTCGCCGTTCGAAGAAATGATGGGCCTGGCTCGAGAGTTCGCGGTTGGTAAGCTGGTCGAAGAAATTTTTGACGACAGCTTTGCTCTTAATCTTGAGAATATTCTTGGCAAATCGCGATGGCATCTGACCGAGATCAGGAATGCATACAAGCTGCACACCTACGACAATAGCGGTAAATCATTGATACTCAACGTTGCGGTCGCACCGCTGCTGTCGGTTTCGAATAAGCAGACGGGGGCGATCATCGTGCTCGAAAATGTCTCCTCACGCGTCAAACTCGAAGAAACCCTCCAGCAAAGCGAAAAACTGTCGAGCATCGGATTGCTCGCCGCCGGGGTGGCTCACGAAGTAAATACGCCTCTGACGGGGGTATCGAGCTACACTCAGATGCTTTTGGGGATGATTCCGGAAACGGATCCAAAGCATGCACTTCTGCAAAAAATGCAGCGTCAAACGGATCGGGCGACAACTATCGTCGGAAATCTGCTCAATTTTTCGCGTACGGCTAACACCGAAGAATTTACTGAATTTGAGATCAACAAGCTGCTCAACGATACGCTCCAACTGCTCGAACCTCAGCTTCGAAAATCTAATATCGAGATTATTAAAGAGTATTCGGACCGGCCCCTGCCGGTATCTGGAAGTGCGGGGAAATTGCAGCAGGTGTTTACAAATCTGATTCTTAACGCACGGGACGCTCTGTATGCCGGGGGCAAGATAACCCTGCGGACCTATGCTGAAAATATTAATGGGGTCGCAGTCGAAGTCGTCGACAACGGCGAAGGGATCCGGGCGGAAAATCTGACTAAGGTTTTCGATCCTTTCTTTACGACGAAAGGCGTAGGAAACGGAACCGGTCTGGGCCTGGCCGTATCGTACGGCATCATTCAGGAACACAACGGAACGATCGAGGTGCAAAGTGTTGAGGGCGAAGGCACGACGTTTAGACTGGTGTTCCCCGCGGCCCAAAATGCCGACCTCCAACGGGCCGTTAGTTGATCTCACCTAGGCGACGACATTTAAACGAGTCGTCCGCGCAAAATAAATTGCCACCAAAAATGCGACGAACATGATCGCTGATGCCGTCCAAAACGTTCGGTACAGCGTATGATCGTCGATCATGTTCAGATTATTGTTAAGCAAAAAACCGCCCAGAATTGGTCCGATGACGCGGGCCAGACTTGCACCGGACTGCATTATTCCCAGCGTGCGCCCTTGATCGTGTTCGGCGGCCGTTTTCGAGGCGAGACTTGTGAGGCCGGGCGAGGCAAGCGCATTGCCAAACGACAGCACTGCAGTTCCGATCAACAGACCGCCAAGCCCGCCAAATTGAGGCCCGACGAGCGGTACGGCAAACAGGCTTGCGACCATTAGAAAACAGCCGACCACGATAAGTGGCGATTCGCCGAACTTTTTGACCAGACGCTCAAACAAAACGCCCTGGCCCAGGATTGCGACAAAACCTACAAACGCAAACAGATATCCGTTTTGTTCCGGCGTGTAGGCAAAGCGGAACGCCGTGTACAGCACGAAAGCGTACGTCATGATCGAAAACGCGGTGACCAATAGAAAATAAAGAATATTTATCTCGCGAAATTCCTTGTGTTTGAATGATTCGAACATCACGAGGAGCCGGTTTTTGCGTTGCGGGATGGTGGCATCGGCCCGTTTTTTGAGAGACTCAGGCAAAATAAAATAAAGTGCGATGGCGTTGGCAAACGAAAGTGCAGCGGCAAAGAAGAAAGGGACGTGGACACCGTATTTACTCAAGATGCCTGCCATCGCCGGCCCAAAAATAAAACCCAGACCAAAAGCAGCGCCAAATAGACCCATTCCCTTAGCCCGATTTTCTCTCGATGTAACATCGGCTATGTAAGCCTGCGCCGTTGAGATATTGCCGCCCGTTATTCCGCCGATGATCCGCCCGAGAAATACTAAAAAGAGGGTGTTGGCAAAACCGATGACAAAGTATCCCACGGCCGAACCCAACAGACTGATGAACAAGATAGGTCGCCGGCCAAACCTGTCCGATAATCGTCCAAGTACCGGCGAGAAAAAAAACTGCATCAAAGAATATGTCGCGACCAAAAACCCGATGTCACGTGGCGTTGCATTGAATGGCGGAGTATTGGCATAATACGGCAGGATCGGAATGACCATTCCAAACCCCACCAGATCTATAAAGATCGTTACAAAAATAATGATCAGCGGTGGCGTGAAAAACTTTTCTCCGGCGGGTTGGATATTCGGTTCGGCGGGTTTGTCGGGATTCATTCGGATCGTGAAACGTTAGTAATGCAACTGCCAGCATCGCTGCTTTATAGTAAGATAACAAGAAAGCTAACAATAACACCTCATCGGAGATTCCTAAAGCAATGTCAGAAAAATACAACTCTAAAGCTATACTACTGTTGCTCTGTGCACTCATTTTCACTATGTCTCAGCCATCCTCTGGTCAAAAGAAAAACCCAAAAAACGCAAAGTCGCCGTCGGCCCAAAACGTTTCGGTTTCGCCCGAGATAGCCTATACGGTTTCGATGTCAAAACCGTGGACGCACCTGCTCGATGTCGAAATGCGGGTTAATTGGAAACAGATGCCAGATAATGTTGAATTGAAAATGCCAGTCTGGACGCCGGGGAGTTACCTCGTTCGCGAGTTTGCCCGACACGTGCAAGGTTTTGGCGTTACGGACGTGGCCGGGAATAAGTTGAACTGGCAGAAAATTAACAAGAACACCTGGCAGATAAACTCAAAAAATGTAAATGAGTTTGTGGCTAAATACAGTGTTTATTCAAACGAGCTGACGGTTCGCACAAACGAACTTAATGATGAGCATGCATTTTGGAACAATGCCGCCGCATTATTTTTTATCAAGGATCACCTCAACACCGCATCAACGGTAAAGGTCAACCCGTTTGGCGATTGGAAAGTAGCGACCGGGTTGCCGGCTGTCGATGGTGAAGTTAACAGTTTCCGGGCCGAAAATTATGACGTACTTTACGATTCGCCGTTTGAGGTCAGCGATTTTGAGGAAATCAAGTTTGAGGTTCAGGGCAAACCGCACCGATACGTCATCACTGGCGAAGGCAACTATGATCCTAAAAGGCTGGCCGCCGACACGGCGAAGATCGTAGAAGAGGCGTACAAGATCTTTGGCGAGCTGCCCTACGACAATTACACTTTCATCCTCAATCTCCGCGGCGGCGGCGGTCTCGAGCATTTGAATTCGACCGCGCTCCAGGCGAACCGGTTTGCATTCAAAACCGAGGCCAGATACAAAAGCTTTCTAAATCTCGTCGCTCATGAATTTTTTCATGCGTGGAATGTAAAGCGCATCCGGCCCGATGCTCTCGGGCCGTTTGACTATGAAAATGAGAATTACACCCGGCTGCTCTGGGTCGCCGAAGGTATGACCGCCTACTACGAAGGCGTCTTGCTTCGCCGTGCTGGTCTGCTCACGGACAAAGAGATCCTTACAACGAAAGCTACGATGATCAAACAGCTTCAGGAGCGTCCGGGCCGGTTTGAGACCAGTCTCGAAGAAGCCAGTTTCGACGCCTGGATCAAATATTATCGTCAGGACGAAAATTCGATGAATAATCAGATCTCGTATTACGACAAAGGCGAGATCGTCAACATGATGCTCGATATCACGATCCGAACGGCATCGGGCGGCACCAAATCGCTCGACGACGTTGTGCGTTATCTATATGCGGAATATTTTAAAAAAGGGAAAAATTTTACACCCGAGGACTTTCAGAAAGCCACTGAATTGATGGCCGGTAAGAGCCTCGACGATTTTTATTCAAAGTATGTTCGCGGCCGTGCCGAGATCGACTATTCGACGATCGTAAACGGGATCGGTCTGCAGTTCAAAGAAAAAGAGACGGGTAAGGGAAAGGCCTATCTCGGTGCCGATACCGTCGAGGATAACGGTCGAGTGAATATCAGAACGATCGCCAGAGGCACACCCGCTTATGAGCAGGGTTTGAATACCGGTGATCAGATCGTGGCCATCGACGGCTATCGCGTCAGCCAAACTTTTCTACAAACTTATCTCGGGGAACGAAAGCCCGACGAAAAGGTCACACTCTCCGTTTTCCGCTTTGACAAGCTTCGTGAAATTGAGCTGACGCTCGGCAGCGATCCGCGGAAAGAATTTAGCTTCGCCGCAGTCGCCGAACCGACCGAAGAGCAAAAACGCCTTTATCAGCAATATATGATCACGGACCTTAAGTAATTGAGGCCATCGTTTGGGGAACCCGATGTGAATACGTCGGGCGCGAGTTAAACTCGGACTGAGCGATAAAAGTTTTCAATAGTATTCTTTCTCCTTTGCGTCTTTGCGGCTCCGCGGGAAAATCTTCTCCCGCAGAGCCGCAAAGACGCAAAGGAAGAACGTTTGCAAATAGCCGATTTATACGGGTTCATTACTTCCCTGAAAACGCTGTTTCTTCGGTACGGTTTTGCGCCAGAACGCCGACGCTTTTACGTAAACCGCGTTAAATCGAAAAGAGGCAATCCCTCCGGACCGCCTCTTTTCTTGTTTGCGGAAAAAATTAGCTCTAGTAATAGACCCGAACCAACCGCGTCAAACGGACTCCATTTCTGTAATAGGGCTGCCGGACGACGCGAAAACGGCGGCTGCCGACTTGCGTCCGACGATACTGTCCATAATTTCTGTATCCATTGGCATTCTTTTTGCGGCCTCGGTCCCAGCTCTTTGATCGGTGGCCGCGCTGAACTTGTCTGCCGCCGGTGTTACGGTCTTGTCGAACCCGTGTTCGTCGCTCCTGTGCCGATACCGCCGAGCTGTCAGCCGGTATCCAAAAGAATGTCATCGCCAAAAGCATTACAACTACAAAAATTTTTTTATTCATAGATATCTCCCCTTTTTCTAAAAATTGTCGCCATATTTCTATGCGTCAAGTGGGATTATACATCTTCGGGCGATGTTGCCTGCAAATGTTATCCGACTGCGTAGTTTATTGACAGCGTATTTGTGGCTCGTTATGATTCAAGGATGTCAAAAGCCTTCGGGGTTGACCCCGTCACCGAGGTAAACCATTTACGAATACAGGCCGGTAACTTTATGCGTTATTTGAATTTTCGAACTTTAGCGCTCATCGGCGGTCTGCTCCTGTTTTCCGCGTGTGAGAACAAATTACTCCAGCCCGAACCAATTGCACCGCCGACACTCGGCAGCGTTCCGGCGGTAAATTTGAATTTTCGGTTCGAGTCTGATGTTCCGGCTCCGGCGACAGACCCGGCCAAGGTTTCGTTCGACGAACGCGATCCGGCAATCCAGGCCGCATTTGATACAAACCGGCCATTGGAATTGCTAGTGCGAACTATTTCGTCGCCGGACAAAAAGAGAATATTGGCGGTTTATCATCGGATCTCGGATTATCCGTCGGAGTATCGTTTGGATATGTACTCGCCGGACGGGACGCTGCTGAAAAAAATGACCTCCGACACGATGGCGGTTCATTTTCCGGACACGATCGTCTGGTCCCCGGACTCTAGTTCGGTAGCATTTGTCGCGATGATCAGAATAGACCAGCCAGCGCCGATATTGGATCCGACCGCGACGCCGGGCGTCAGCAATCCGGTCGCAAATTCCCAGCTACCGCCGACGGCTAACGCAAATACCGACCCCGAGGAACCCGTTGCCGACCTGACCGATCCGGCACCGGACGCCGCACCGACACCCGCCGCACCGACGGGCATCCTAACCTATCGCACGGAGCAGATCTATATTTCAACAGCCGATGGCACGGGCGTTAAAGCATTGACTGAGAATGAGGGTTTGATCTACTTCTATTATGCATGGTCACCCGACAGCTCAATGCTCGTCGCGCTTGCGGCCACCTCCCGCGAATGGAAATACCTCGAAATCGTTGCCGGAACCAAAGATGAAATGATGGTTCCGCAGGGACGGCTGCGTGTAATAGAGTTGAATGGTCGAGAACGGCGCCTCGACGATAATTTAACACCCGTCCGCCCTGTTTGGTCGCCTGATTCGACCAAGATCGCCTCGGCATTTGATACACAGATCCGGATCTATGACGCGATCGGCACCAATGCGACCCAGGCCGCGATCCCGCTGCGTAATCAGCTTTTGATCTCGTCGCAGGCTTACGACCGGGAACAGCAGAGGCTGTCACAGGCCTCCAATTCCGATATCGATTCCAATAGCGAAGCTACGCCGCAGCCGACACCGGATCAGCCGCTGTCGACATTACCGGACGAGAAACTGCTGGTTTCATACAACCCGATCGTCGAGATCGCCTGGACGACGGACGAACTGATCTATTTACAAACCGCCTATCTGCGGCGGATGAAAAGCGAAGCTGACAGCGTCCGAAGTTTTTCGCGATGGCACCGACTGGCACTTTCGGCTCAAACTGCGGCACCGGTGAGGTAAAAATGAGATACGAAACTATCGCCGATATTTATTCGGCAAATCAGAAGATGAGCGAAGGACTATTTGAGACCTTGCGCGAAATTTCGTCCGAGCAGGCATCGATCCTACCGGATGGCGAGAAATGGTCAATCCAGGAGATTGTGGAACATGTCTCGATGGTCGATTCGGGTGTTTCACGAATCTGCGCAAAGCTGCTCGCCGCGGCAAAGGCAGACGATCTGCCATCGGACGGTTCGTTTGAATTGTCAGCTAATTTTGGCGAGCGGGCTGTGGCCATCGCGGGCCGAAAGGTCGAGGCACCGGATATTGTTCAACCGTCGGGTCAGATTCCGATCTCAGAATCTCTCGAACGGATCCGGGCCAGCAGCGAATCGTTAAAGTCGATGAAAAGCGATTTGGAACGTTTCGAGACCGGTAATCACAAATTTCCGCATCCGTTTTTTGGCGATCTAACGGCTGGTGAATGGATGGTAATGGCCGGGCTGCATATGCGTCGACACACCGAACAGATCCAGAATCTCGCTGTAAAACTCTCAAAATAAAATGCCCCGGCTGAAAGGAGGGATATCCAGCCGGAGCAGGCCGCAAACAAATTGATTAATCTGAACCAACTATCGGCATGTCTGAGGCCGTTATTAGGTTGCTTTTTGTCGTGCGATTGGTTGCCAATTATAAACGCAATTCTCCGTTTTGTTTTGGTCCCATTTGATGGGCCGCCAATTGAACTTATTCGTACAAGCCGCCTGACCGTTCGGGGCGATATTACCGCGCCGATCTTTACCTGTGATAAAATTTCGTGTTCGAATATATAAATAATTCTTAACGTGCCGGTTTTTAGCCGTTGGAAATTAAATAAAGATTAGATGGATAAATTTTTAGTCCGAGGCGGCAATCCGCTAAGAGGAAAAGTCGAAATAGGCGGTGCCAAGAATTCGGCATTGCCCTGTCTCGCAGCGACGCTGCTTACGCCCGAAACCGTAATTCTCCACAACGTTCCTTACGTTAAAGATCTTATAACCCAGCGGCGATTGCTCGAGGATCTCGGAGCGACGGTTTTGACCCCCGAGCTTCGCACGCACAAGGTAACGGCGGGTAATATCGAGGTTTTTGAGGCCCCTTATCACTTGGTCAAAACCATGCGCGCCAGTGTTTTGGCCCTCGGGCCGCTGCTTGGCCGTTTTGGACAGGCGAAGGTTAGTTTGCCCGGCGGCTGCGCCATCGGAACGCGGCCGATCGATCTGCATTTGCGGGCATTCGAAAAATTGGGAGCGACCGTTTCGCTCGAATCGGGCGATGTCATCGCTCGTGCGCCAAAGGGGCGTCTGGTCGGCAATACGATTGATTTTGAAAAAGTAACGGTAACCGGAACTGAAAATGTGATGATGGCCGCCGTTTTGGCAAAAGGAAAAACGACTATACATAATGCCGCCGAGGAACCCGAGATCGAAGATCTGGCGGAACTGTTGAATAAAATGGGCGCCCGGATCAAAGGGGCCGGAACATCCACGCTCGAGATCGAAGGCGTCGAGGGCCTAAATGGTGCCGAACATACGATTATTCCCGATCGCATCGAAACGGGTACCTTTATCGTCGCAGCGGCGATAACCGACGGCGAACTTGAAATTAGAAGCTGTCGGCCCGATCATCTGACGGCTGTCATCCAGCAGCTTCGCGAAACAGGTGTCGAGATCGAAGAACTTAACCAAAGTACGCTTCTTGTAAAACGCGGTTCCGGCGGCTTGATGGCGAGAGATGTGACGACCGAACCGCATCCAAAATTTCCGACCGACATGCAGGCCCAATATATGGCGCTGATGACGCAGGCGGACGGACGGTCGGCGATTACCGAAACGATTTTTGAAAATCGCTTTATGCACGCTTCGGAATTGATCCGCATGGGGGCCGATATCGGCATCAGCGGCAATACAGCCGTCGTGCATGGGCGGTCAAAGCTGATGGGCGCTCCGATCATTGCGTCCGATCTCAGAGCGTCCGCATCGCTTGTATTGGCGGCCTTGTGTGCAGAGGGCGAAACAGCGATCGACCGCGTTTATCATATCGATCGCGGTTACGAAACCATCGTGAGAAAGCTAAGGTCGCTCGGTGCCGATATCGAAAGAATTAAGGACGGGCTCGCTGCCTCAGCCGATGAATCGGCAGGATAACGAGGTCTAATAATTAACAATTTCGTGCCTCTGTGTTTTAATAGCCACTTACGGTATGCCTATGGACGACTGTATTTTTTGTAAGATTGCCGACGGCCGGATACCTTCAAAACTGGTTTACAAGGATGACGTTTGCGTAGCTTTTGACGATCTCAGCCCTCAAGCTCCGACCCATATACTGATCATTCCGGTCGATCACGTGGATTCGTTGGACAAAACCGGCGACGACCAAGCCGATGTGTTGGGCCACTTGCTTTTGATTGCTGCAAAGATTGCTCGCGATGGCGGATTTGCTGAGGACGGGTACCGTGTGGTTATCAATACAAACTCGGATGGCGGTCAGACGGTGTTTCACCTTCATGTACATCTTTTGGCGGGCCGCCAGTTTATCTTCCCTCCCGGCTAACCAAAATCGGCAATAATTATTATTCTGGTAGTTGATATGAAACAGTTAATCACGTTCATTGGCTTTATCTCACTAGTTCTTGCCGGCTGCGGAAGTTTGCAGAACTCGGAAAACTCTGGCGAAGCAAGTGACGGAAACGCTGTGGCGACTGAATCACAGTTTGCTTACATTACCGATGCCAATGTCGCCTTGGCCGAGGGGAACAGATTGCTGGACGAAAACCAGACCGAGACCGCTATCGAAGCTCTCAAACATGCGGTCAAACTAAATCCGGATCTCGCCGAGGCATATTTTAAGCTCGGCATTGCTTATTCGTTGCTCGATATGCAGATGGAGCAAGCGGGCGTGGTGACCGACGAACCGGAGGCAAACTCGAATTCAAAAGAAACTCGAAAAAAGACAAACTCGGAAAAATCGTTTGAAAAGGCAGTGATCGCGTATAAAAAATGGCTTGACGATAATCCGAAGGACGATGTCGCCTTTTTTAATCTCGCCCGAACTTACGCAAAACTTGCCAAGGACGAGGAGGCGGAGAAAGCTTTTAAAGAGGCCGTAAAGTTAAAACCCGAGGAGTCGGAATATCAAATCGAACTTGGTTCGATCCTCATAAAACTCGCTCAGTATCGCGAGGCGATCACGGCTCTGAAAAAGGCCATCGAGCTGGACGAGTCGAACGCTAGGGCCCAGGACCTGCTGGACGAAGCTGAAGCCGGTCGGCAGCGGGTCGATTACACGCCCCCCAAAAATACAAACCAGACGGCGAATAAAAACGCCAATTCCGACCCGGATGACAATTCAAATTCCAACTCGAATTCGAAGTCGAATTCTAATACCAAATCAAAGCCGCCCGACTCAGACACCAAACCCAAAGGCGACGATGTTAAAAAGCCGAACATTCCAG